>CAYYPF010000026.1:9330-10694 GCA_964473475.1 Microcaldota archaeon
GTTTAGTTTTTCTAAACATTTTGTTTAGTTTTTCTAAACATTCAGTCGATAAATGTCCTGAGACAAGAAAGTTGTCTTAATCTATTCATAACCAATAAGTTAAGCCCAGAACCTAAGAATCAGAACTACTAGTCGGTTATGAATATTGCCAATTCCTTTACAATTAATTCCAATTGCCCATTCTTTTTTTCCATTAAATCCACAACTTCCTTATGGCTCAATGGCCTTTTGCCAATTCCGCAGGCTAAATTAGTTCCAATTCCCAAGCCTACAAAAGGAATTTCCATTTCCTTCATCAAGATAATCTCGTGTGCAGCAGTCATGCTAACCAGGTTTATCCCCAATTTTTTATACATGGAAATTTCAGCCTTTGTTTCAAACCTTGGGCCGCAAGTAGTTTTAATCACTCCTCCTTTTTTTAGGGTAATCCTGTGAATTGCAGCACTTTCCTCAACTAATTTGGACAATCTTTTATCAAATGGCTCTGTAAAGTCCGTGTGCCTTATTCCAGAGGAAAAATCATCAAAGAAAGTGATTGGCATTTCCATTCCAATAAAATCTTTCAATAGAACAATGTCTCCTACCTTGAATTTTGAAATAACTCCACACGCGTATGTTCCCAATACTGCAGTTGCCCCTAATTTATTTAATGCGAAAATATTTGCCCTGTACCCTATCTTATGCGGGGGATGAACATGGTTTTTTCCATGCCTGGGTACGAACAGGATTTCCTTTTTTCCAACGCTTACAATATTTACTATTGCATCCCCGTAAGGAGTCATGGTGTTATACTCCTCCTTTAATTTCCCTAATCCATATGTTCCAGAACCTGAAAGTACAGCAAGCATGAAATAGTATCTTATTCATTATTTATAATACTTTTTCTAATTCCTGAGCCAAATAACAAATTTGGCTCAATCCATACAGAACCACTTAGATAAATCCATGATTTATTGATCTGGATTACTTAGTTGGTTCTGTATATCCTTAATCTTCTCAAAATTCTCCTCAAGCATTTCATTTGCAAGCAAAATAATTTTATTCCAAGAACCTTCTATATAGTTTATGGGAATAGAAATATTCCCTGTTCCCTGAATTTCAATAATTATTTGATCTTTAGAAATAGATTGGATTCCTCCAATAACTCCCCTAATTCTCATTCTTCTTAGAAATTCCAAAGCAGTTTTTTCGTCCTTTGCTCCAACAGTTAGAACAAATGGCTCGCACCTGAACCAAAGTAGCTTATCTCCAGTTCGATCAATTATCGCAAGCTCAATCTCCTCTGGTTTTACTTCCCTGTGCCATTTTCTATAAAATTTTTCTCCTTTTCCTTCGGATATTAAAATAATTCTTCCAGCACAAGA
>CAYYPF010000027.1:0-10518 GCA_964473475.1 Microcaldota archaeon
TTTACCGTCGCTATAACGTCGCAACAATAGAAGAATATACTGAACCAAACGAGATAAAACTAGTAATCCCAAATTGTGATTACTTAGTTGGTTCAGTATATATGAGACCATGCGACTGATGTCGCAAGTTCATTTCAAAAACTGGGTTTGATACCCCGCTGCTTGCAGCGACCAGTTTTTGAAAGTCATGACCGAATGAGGTATACCGCGCAGCTTGCTGCGGGGTCTCTTCGGTCATGTTGATTGAAGTTCTTTGAACTTCAAGACGGAAAAACTTTTCTGTCTCACTATGTTTAAATATCTTTCTTTAGTAAATACTCTTTAGCTCTTTATTCAAAATCAACTAAGTTTTTCCGATTTTGTGGATTAGCTTTATTGGAGTTGATTTTGAATAGATTGAGACAATTTTCTTGTCTCTGGATATACCGTTCATCTTATATTGAGTTAATATAAAAATTATATATATTTTGAGGGATAGAAATGGTTAGAAAAGAAATAGTTGTAGAAGAAGTGCAAAAACTAATGAGCAGTGTTGAACAAATCAGGAACATCGCGATTGTTGCCCATGTAGATCATGGAAAATGTATTGATGGAAATGCAAGGCTTTTCCTTAGTAATGGAAGGGTTGTTACTGCAAAAGACCTGTATGCGGAAATTGCAAAAGGAGAAAAGCTGGTTAAAAATACTGGTGAAGACACAATATATGCTGCAAAAGACCTTAATGTTTTTTCATTGAACAAAAAAACTGGTAAAATAGAGAATAAACCAATAACCTTTGGCTGGAAATTGAAAGGCGGAGAAACCCTTAGAGTTAAACTTAGAAATGGATCTAAAATATCCACAACTCCTGAGCACAAATATGTTATTTTGGGAACTGCTGGAATTGAATATAGGGAAGCCAGAGATTTGCAAGTCGGAGATGCAATTGTGTGTCCGAAGAATTTAAGAGTAACTAACAATTACTCAATGAAAGAGACTATATTAAGGGCTTTAGCAACTGATTCATTTTATCTTTACCTAAAAAAAGAATTTGTACAATCTATCAAAAAGGAACTGGAGGAACGAGGTACTGACATAAAAGGACTAAAGAATATGTTAATGTCTTCTTTATCTACAGATGGATTAAGATTCTGTTTTTATAAAAATAGGTTTAGATCAGCTGATTTCCTGCGCCTATGCGAATTTTTGTCAATTCCTTTGGAGATAGCATATGGAAATGTTGAACAAATAGGGTACAGAGCAGGAAAAAATCCATGGAAAAGTAAGAACTCAAAACCAATGAAACTGCCAGAAGATTTTAGAAGTCTTTTCTTCCTTGCAGGTTTGTTGTTTGGAGATGGGACAGGAGACAAATTCGTTGTTGGAAAGAAGGAACTTGGGGAAAAGTTCGTTACTATCCTTAATGAGCTTGGGATTGAACCTTTTTATAGGAATTATGAAGGAAAAACACCTGAAATAGGTTCAGGAAGCAAGACACTCACACATCTTTTAAAAGTGATTTTTGGTTATCCAACCAGTCAGAAATCAAAAAATATAAAAGCAACTGAGTTTTTATTTACTGCTCCAGATGATTGTGTTTCTGCATTTATTTCTGCTTATTTTGACTGCGATGGAACTATTGAAAAGAGCAGAAGGGCAATATCCATAACATCTGTAAGTGACCAAATCCTTAAGGATCTACAGTGTTTATTGCTTCGATTTAATTGTGCATCTATTAAACAGAAAGATACCTTGTATATATCTGGAAATTCTGTTAGGAGATTCAATGAGGCTATTGGTTTTACATTAAAAGAAAAAGTTGCAAGAGCAAAAGAACTTGAGGAAACGGTATCTGGAAGCTATGTTTTAGATGTTGTTCCGTTAAGCAGGGGAGCATTAAGGCATGCAAAAGGCAGCCAAAGTATGGGGTCAATAGCCAGTAATTACTATGAATATGCCAATGAAAAAGTAAAACCAACAGTAACATCACTCGCAAAAATAGCGTCAAAACTCAATAATTCTTTTTTCGAAATACTTTCACAAGAGGAACTGGCATTTATAGAAATAACTGAAATTGATGAAGGATACGAAGAAGAAGTATATGACTTTACCGTAGAAGACAATCACAATTTCGTTGCAGAAGGGATGTTTATTCACAACACAACCCTCTCAGATTCCTTAGTTGCAAGAGCAGGATTAATTTCCAAGGAACTTGCAGGCCAGCAAAGAGTTCTGGATTACGATGAGCAGGAACAAGCAAGAGGAATTACAATTAAGGCAGCAAACATTTCCTTAGGATTCAAATATGAAGGTAAGGATTACCTAATCAACCTAATTGATACTCCTGGTCACGTAGACTTTGGTGGCCACGTAACAAGGGCAATGAGGGCAGTAGACGGAGTCGTCGTAGTTGTAGACGCAGTTGAGGGAATAATGCCACAAACTGAAACTGTACTTAGGCAAGCACTAAAAGAAAGAGCAAAACCTTTAGTATTCATCAATAAGATTGATCGTTTAATCAATGAATTAAAGCTAGATGTTCCAGCAATGCAAGCACGTTTAGCAAAAATAATTGTCGGAGTAAATAAAATCATAACTGCAAACACTCCTCCAGAAATTAAAGGAAAGGAGGATTGGACTATTGCAGTGGAAAAAGGAAACATTGCATTTGGAAGTGCGTACAATAAATGGGCAGTTTCAGTTACCTCAATGAAAAAATACAACATCTCATTCAAGGATATTTATGATAAATGCGTAGCTGGAGACCATGCTTATTTAGTTGAGAAATCTCCAGTAGATAGTGTCCTATTAGAAATGGTAATCAGATATCTTCCTAATCCAAAAACTGCACAGCCGTACAGAGTTCCAATTCTCTGGAAGAACGGAGATTTAACTAGCCAGGAAGGAAAGGACATGCTTGCATGCAATCAGCAAGCACCAACAGTTGGAGTGTGCTTTGGTATTGTATATGATGAGCATGCAGGAGAAGTAGGAGTAGTTCGATTATTCTCTGGTTCTATACGAAAAGGAGACATGATTTATGTCTCTTCTAAGAAGAAAACTGAAAAGGTTCAGCAAGTTGGAATATATATGGGACCAGATAGAGTCCAGTCAGAATTTATTATTGCAGGAAACATTGGTTCAGTTGTTGGTTTAAAGGATTTATACATCGGAGAAACAATCAGTACTAATCCAATTGAGCCATTTGAACAGATTAAGCACTACTCACAGCCAGTAGTTACAAAATCCATTGAAGCCAAACAAACAAAGGATCTTGCAAAATTAATTGAAGTTTTAAGAGGAATTTCCAAGGAAGATCCAACATTAAGGGTTGAATTGAACCAGGAAACAGGAGAACACTTAATGTCTGGAATGGGAGAGCTCCATTTAGAAATTATTGAATATAAAATCTCTAAAGAAAAAGGAGTAGATATTGTTACCTCTCCGCCAATTGTAGTTTATAAAGAAACAATTAGAGGAACAGCAGGACCAATTGAAGGAAAATCACCAAACAAGCACAACAAGCTCAAGTTCCTAGTCGAACCATTACCTCCAAATATTCTAGAAGCAATTGAAAATGGAGATGTTCCAGAAGGAAAACCAAAAGGAAAGGAACATGTTGAAAAATTGGTTGAGCTTGGAATGGAAAGAGATGAAGCAAAAAGCATTTGGGACATCTATAAAGGAAACATGATTTTAAACGGAACAAAGGGTATCCAATACCTGAATGAAATTGAAGAATTAGTTATTCAAGGATTTGAGGAATTAATGACTAAAGGTCCACTTGCAGGAGAAAAAGTAACTGGAATGAAAGTAACGCTCACAGATGCAACCCTCCATGAAGATAATATTCACAGAGGACCAGCACAAATGCTTCCAACTGTAAGAAGACCTATAAGCGCAGCAATGCTTGTTGCAGGAGATACTCTCTTGGAACCAAGGCAGAAAGTCTTAATTCAGTGTCCGCAGGAATATGCAGGAGATGTGCTCACTATGACTAATGGAAGAAGAGGACAGCTTGCAAACATGGAACAGGAAGGAGAAACAACCTCAATTACTTCAGTTATTCCAGTTGCTGAGATGTTTGGATTCTCAAATGCATTAAGAGGGGCAACACAGGGAAGGGCAATTTGGTACCAGGAATACGCTGGCTATAATCCAGTTCCAAATGATTTAGTTCCAAAGATTGTAAAGAAAGTCAGGGAAAGAAAGGGACTAAAAGCAGAGGTTCCAACTCCACAGGAATTTGTGGACTAATTTTTTTCTTTTTCATTCACAAATTGTGGGTTTGATACCCCGCTGCTTGCAGCGTCCACAATTTGTGACAAGCTTTTTGGCTTCGTGCCAAAAAGATGCCCCTTGTCCATGAGACAAGTGGGAGATGTGACCGAATGAGCACATGCCCTATTTGTTTGCAGTTTGGGCTCTTCGGTCACTTTGATTCCTGTTTATTTTTCTTCTTTTTTATATTTTTCTTTATTTTTTAACCAATTTTCGAATTCTTTAACTGCTGCTCTTTCATATACTATACTCTGAATTATTAAAGGTACAAATATTTGAGCCAATGATGTAAATAATATAATTGCTCCAGTAATCTCATCCTTGAACTTCTCAGCGATTCCAAAACCAATTACCCAAATAGATAATGTAATTGGGTATCCAATTCCAATTATGTGCTTAAGTATAAAATTCATTGGAAATCTTTTAGTTCTTGAATATCCAATCATTATTTTTCTGTCTGCAGATAATGGTTCACAACTGCTCTCGCTCTTAGCAAGAAGAACAATATTCTGCCTTCTTGCGAATTCCAATTCTTTCTGTCCCCCATTCTGGTAATCCAATGTCCCTTCAATTTGTTCCTTAGCTCTACCCCACCAGTATTCAGGAGTTTTCCTTTGTTTTATTTTTTCTCTAAATCTGCGAGCATTTTGATATAGCACGAGTTTATTCATGCACATAACTATGCCATTCATAATTAATATACTTTTTTAGTAGTATGTACTACTACTTTTTTAAGTTTTCTATTCGTATTAATAAGTATGGACATGTATGAAAAATTTGAGAGTGCAGGCTTCTCACAAAATGAAGCAAAGGCATATGTTGCACTAGTTTCCTATGGGGAAATGAACCTTAAGCTGATTGAGCAGAAAACTTCTTTACATAGGGCAAACTTACTCACTGTTCTTGAGAGGCTTGAGAAGAAAGGAGCAATCGGAATAATTCAGGAAGGAAAAAGAAAGAAATATTTTGCAATTTCTCCAGAAATTCTATTTAAGAGATTGAATACAGAAAAAGAAGCAACATTAAAGGAATTGGAATTAACCCTGAGTGGAATTGGAAAAAAAGCAAGAACCAGTAATATTTCTATATTCAAGGGAGCAGAAGGAGTAAAAAATATCCTGGATGATGAGCTTGAGAGTGGAAAAACAATTCACGCAATTCAATCTCCTCAAAATGTAGAAGCAGTTAGCGGAAGCTATCTTAAAATTTCCAGAGAAAAGAGATGGAGAAAAGGAATTAAGATGCGCATTATTTATGATGAATCAAATTTAGAATATGCAAAAAATGCCTCCAAATATCCACTTACAGATGTAAGAATATCAGATATAAGCCTCGGTCCAGTTACAATTGATATCTATGGGAATAGAACTGTTTTGATATTTGGAGAGGAACCAGCTATTATTCGGGTAGAAAATTCAGAGGTTTCAAATGCATTCCTAAAACTTTTTGAAGCAATTAACAAAAGAACTTACAAAGTTAAGTAATTTTTTTTAGTTAGAGTTTTTTTAAAAAAATAAAGAGAGCTTGAATAAAAAAAGTTTGTCCACCGGGAATCCCGGCTTCATTCATAAAATAATTAACTTTTATTTTAGATATTTATCTTTTCTTACCCTTCTTTTTTGCCTTCTTTTTTGCCTTCTTTTTTGCCATTTGTTTTCACCTCGTAAATTTTCTTATAATTAACTATTAAAACAAAATGCATTTAAAGGTATGTGCAATTTTTGTGAATTTTTTGAAAAAATTTATTCTTTTTGGAATTTTCAGCAAAAATCAACACCTTTTTAATATTTTTCTGTGTTTATTCTGTTTATGTTTGAAGCATTAATTGAATTTTTAAGAAATATCCCTGGAGGAATTACGACGTTAGGAATAGGAATCTTTATTGTTCTTGCATTTGCACTTAGATTTGTAATTATTTTTATTTTAGGTATAATTACACGCATAACTGGAAAAACTAAAAGTACATTAGATGATGAGATTATAGACAAGATAAAACTTCCAGCAAATATTTTTGCAATAATAACTGCCGCGTACGTTGCAATTAATTATGCTGTTCCATTATTTATTATTAGAGGTGTAACTCCTCTAGAAGTATATTCACTATTATTAATATTAGTAATTGCATTAACTTTGGATCGGCTTCTTTTTGCAGTTTCAGGATGGTATTTGAGGGAAGTCGCATCAAAAACAAAAAGCCATTTAGATGAGGAAGTAGTTCCAATGATAAGAAAATTACTAAGAATTCTTATTTATACAATTACTATACTTGTTTTACTTAACCGTTTAGGAGTAGATATTACTGCGCTTATTGCTACATTGGGTATCGCTGGTTTGGCTATTGCACTTGCGCTTCAGGATACTCTTTCAAATTTCTTCTCTGGAATTTATTTAATGGCTGACAGGCCTCTTAGAGAGGGAGATTACATCTCAGTTCCAAATGAGAAGATTGACGGAAAGGTGGAAAAAATCGGTTGGAGGACAACAAAAATAAGAACGTTAGCAAACAATGATGTTTATATTCCAAATGCTAAGCTTGCTCAGAGTGTAATTATAAATTATTATACTCCCTCTCCTGAACTTGCACAGAGTATTATAATTGGGGTTTCTTATGATGAAGATGTTGATCAGGTTCTAAAAATAATGAACGAAGCAGTTAGCAATGCAATCAAAAACAGCGAATACAGCTCCAAATCATTCGCACCTATTATATGGTTTGAGGATTTTGCAGACTCAGCACTGCAATTCAGGGTTATTATCAGAGCAAAAAATTTCCAGTCCCAGGCTTTTCTTGTTTCTGAGATAAAGAGAGAAATATTCTACGCATTCAAGAAAAACAAAATAGATGTTCCCTTCCCAACAAGGACTGTTCATTTATTTCAAGAAAAGAAAGTAAAATAAGTCAAGAAAAAAAATAAAGTAAACAAAAATAGAAAAGGAACTATTCCTCCTGAGATCCATCTGATTTCTTTTGGAATAGTTTGACCATTTTTCCTTTTACAGTTACTGGAATAGGCACTGCAACTTCAATTAATTCAACTGTAATCTCTTCTTTCTGCTGGTCTACTTTAATGACCTTGGCCTTTTCTCCCTTAAATGGTCCAGATATCATTTCAATTATATCCCCGTTATTTATTTCGCTCTTTTCTTCTTCGCTAGTATCTACTAATTTTTTCAATTCTTCCAATTCAATTGCTCTCTTCAATAATCCTTTTACGTGCCTTACTCTTTGAATTAGTTTAACTACGCTGTTCTCATCCTTTCCTTCAATAAACAAATATCCCCTAACAGTTTCAACATTCATTACTGAGTAAATTTCAAGATTTTCTTTCTTTGCTTTTTTAGCTAATATTCCAGATACAATCTTTTCCTGCCCAGTTGTTACCCTAATCGTAAATATCATTTATTACACCGTCTATATATACTTGAATAAAACAGAGAGTAATACTCCAATCACTCCTATAACTACCATTCCAAGAGAGGTTATTTTTGCAACTTCCCAAAACTCACTCGGAGTTGGTTTTCTTGAGATATGAAATATTCTTATCGATCTGTTGAACAATTCACCAATTTCCATTTAACATTCACCCTACTAAATCAATATTTAGTTCCTCAAGTTCCTCTTCTGGAGGTTTAGTTTTATAAAACTTTACACCAGCAAGCACTACGAGCACTCTAATTGAAGATTTCTTCATATTCTCGTTAATTCGTGCACCCCATATAATGTGGGCATTTGGACTTATTTTTCTGGAGGTCTCTGCAACTACGTATTCTGCTTCCTTAAGGGTCATATCCTCTCCTCCAACTACATTTACAAGTGCTTTTGCAGCTCCACTGAAATCTGCATCAAGCAATGGAGAGTTTAGCGCAGTCTCAACTGCAATCTTTGCCCTTTCTTCATTTTTTACATCCAGAGAAGCTTCTCCTAATCCAATTACTGCATATCCTCCATCTGCTAAAATAGTTTTTAAGTCTGCAAAATCTACATTCATTAATCCTGATTTTGTAATTAATTCTGCAATTCCCTTTACTGAACCTGCCAGAACTTCATCACAGACCTTGAATGCAGTGTTTAATGGAAGATCTGGTGCAAGTGTGAGTAATTTATCATTCTTGATTACAATAACTGTATCTGCCTTTTTCTTTAGTTTTTCCAATCCTTCCATTGCATTCTCCATTCTAATCTTTCCTTCTGATGCAAATGGCAAAGTAACAACTGCAATGGTTAGTGCGCCTGATTGTTTTGCCTGTTCAGCGATTATGTGTGCGCTTCCAGTGCCTGTTCCTCCGCCCATTCCACAAGTTATAAATACCATGTTTGAATTTCTTACTATTTGTTTAATATCCTCAATATTTTCCTTTGCTGCTTCCTCTCCTATATGCGGATTGCTTCCAGCTCCTCTTCCCTGAGAAACCTTTCTTCCAAGGATTATTTTCTTATTAGCCCTTACTCTTAGAAGGTGTTTAGCATCTGTATTCATTGCAACTAGTTGAACATCCTCAATTCCCATATCAAATAATCTATCTAATGTGTTGGAACCGCTTCCTCCAGCCCCAATTACGCAGATCTTTTGCTTGCTTTCTTCCAAGAATTTAAGAATATCCTCATCATCCTGTTTTACTTCTGTGAGATCCTTAATCATCTTTTTTTCATTTTTTATATTAGTGGCTATATTGTAATTCTGATTTATTTCCCCTTTTATAATAGGTTTTTCTTCAGTAGATTGCGCACCATCCATACTAACGCCTCTTAGTCTATCATATATAGATACAATAATAAAGGTATAGAATAATACACTCAAAAGTATTAAAAACACGAGTATTGACCAGTGCCTGACTTAGCGATCGATTAGTAATGCAATGGAAAGCGCTCTCAGTTTATACTAAGTAAAACCTCTAAATGCCTAAGAATATGTTTTGTAATAGGCAATACCTTGACTACTGAATAGATTAAAATCTTACTCATTCTAACTATTCTTAGGTGTAGTTAATGCTTGATAGACATTTTATGCGAGAACATCCAGAAGAGGTAAAGAAATCACTTAAGAATAGAGGAGTTACTGATCTAGATTTCTTAACTGATTTCTTAAAGAAAGATGAGAAGTGGAGAAAAATTAAGGGCGAGCTTGATGAGCTTCGAGCAGAGAGAAATTCCCTAAGTATAAAGATCTCAGAACTAAAGAAAGAGAAGAAGGATGCTAAAAAAGAGATTGCCCGTGCTTCTAAGGCTTCTGAAGAGGTAAAGGAAAAGGAAAAAGAGATTATGGATCTAGAAAAATATCTAAAAGAAGCAGAGCTTACATTTCCAAATCTACTTAGTAAATCTACTCCAATTGGAAAAACAGCAGAAGATAATCCAGAAATTCGAAAATGGGGAGTTCCTAAAAAACACTCTAAAGATGTTCTTGCTCATGATGAATTAGGAAAGAAATTTGATGTATTGGATTTTGATCGGGGTTCAAAACTTGCAGGCCATAGATTTACAGTTCTAAAAGGATGGGTTGCAAAATTAGAAAGGAGTTTGATTAATTTTATGCTGAATGTACAAACTTCCAAAGGATATACTGAAATTCTTCCTCCATTCCTGGTGAAAACTGAAATAATGCAGGGAACTGGGCAACTTCCTAAGTTTGCAGAGGAATTGTATGGATGCAAGGATGATCCACTTTGGCTAATTCCAACTGCAGAGGTTCCACTTACAAATATGTATGCAGGAGAAATTTTAGAAGAAAAAAATCTTCCAATTAAATTAGCAGGTTATACTCCTTGCTTTAGAAGAGAAGCTGGAGCGTATGGAAAAGATATTACAGGATATATCCGCCAGCACCAGTTTGATAAGGTTGAATTAGTTAAGTTTACTCATCCAGAGCAGAGCTATAAGGAACTTGAATATATGGTTAAGGATGCAGAGAATATTCTGCAATTATTGGAAATTCCCTATAAGGTAATTGAATTATGCTCTGGGGATATTGGATTCGCTGCTGCAAAAACTTATGATTTAGAGGTTTGGATTCCTTCCCAGGAAAGGTATAGGGAAGTTTCTTCCTGTTCTAATTGTACAGATTTCCAGGCAAGAAGGGCAAATATACGATTTAGGGGCTCAGATGGGAAACTACAATTTGTTCATACGCTCAATGGAAGCGGGGTTGCATTGCCTAGGCTTTTAGTTTCAATCTTGGAGAACTATCAAGAAGAAGGAGTGTTTGTTGTTCCTAAAGTACTTAGGGATTATATGGGTGCCAAAGAAATAACCCTTGAAAA
>CAYYPF010000028.1:0-2881 GCA_964473475.1 Microcaldota archaeon
GGGAATTACGCTAGAAAAGAGTCTGGAAATATTGAAATTGCATGTGAAAATGATTTCGAGTGTGTTGAAATTGTTGATGCCTTTTTAGAAAAATTCGGCATTAATTATTCTGTCAGGGATTCTGATGGTGTTGCACTTAGAATAATGTCAAAAACACTTGGTAGGATATTTAAAAATTACTTTTTGTTAGATGGCGGGTCGCGCACAAAAAGAGTTCCGGAATGGATTTTTAATCTCTCGAACAGGCAGATTGCCTTATTCTTAAAAGGTTATTTGAGCGGTGATGGCGGCGTTATTGGCAATCAAATACGCTGGACATCAGTATCTAAGGAACTAATAAATGACATTAGAAATTTATTTCTAAGGATTGGAATCAATTCAATAGTTTTTAAGGAGGTTCACACTCCAAACAGCAAGAAGAATACATTTACTCCGGATAAGATCACTACTTTCTGGCATGGTCTTATCTCTTCTAAGGATGATTTAGAAAAATTTGCAGAATTAGTCGGATTTATTCAGAATTATAAAAATGATTCAGTTTTGTCGATGCATAATAGGGAAAAATCATTTTCTGATAAACTCCCGAGGATACCGCTTATTACTAAATGGAAAATTAAATCCACTACTTGGTACAAACACCCAACAGTTTCAAAATCAATTGTAAAGGCGCAGCTCAATAAAGTTCTTGATGAGGGCGAAAGAAAAAGACTTGAAAACTTATGCAATGGAGACATACGTTTCCTGCAAGTCAATAAAATACGTCGAGTAGACGAAGGTCCAGTATACGTATATGATTTGAGTACAAAACCATATGAGAGATTTGTATGTTCTGATATACTAGTTCATAATACTGACTTCAAAAATATGCTCGAAAGAAATAGGTTAGAATCCAAAGAAATTTCCAAAACAAACAGTGTTCAATCCCAATTAAAAGAACCTTTACCTAGTGGAAGGATTCACATTGGCCCAAGTGATTATATCGAATTCCTTTCAAACACAAAGATTGCATTCATTAGATTGAATGGAAAGCAATGGGGAGACAGACCAATGAATTTGGAAATGAGATTAGAAGTTGATGATAAATCCAATTCTGGAGGAATTGCAGTTGATGCAATTCGTGCAGCTAAGATTGCTCTAGATAAGAAAATTGGAGGAGCATTATACTCTGCTTCTTCTTACTTAATGAAAAGTCCACCTGAGCAATACAGTGATGATCAGGCAAGAACTGCATTAGAAGAATTCATTAATGGAAAAAGGGTAAACTGATGATTAAGGGAAAAGTTAAATCAGATAAGTTTCTTTCTATTTTTTCTTCCATTCCCTTACATCCTAATCATATAACTATTCTTTCTGTTTTGATTTCTATTCTTGCATTATATATTTTCAAATTTAATCCATTATATTCGATTATTCTCTTCGGACTATCCTTTTTCGTAGATGCAATAGATGGGGTAGTTGCTAGGGCTAAAAATCTAGTTTCTAAGGAAGGCGCATTCTTAGATGGGATTTCAGATAGGTTGGTTGAATTCTTCCTAATTCTTACAATTATATTCTATTTCGGGAGTTCTCAAGAAGTCTTACTTGCTTCAATTGCAATTCTATTCTTTGGAACTTGTATGACTGCTTATGTAAAAGCTTATGCGCACCACCAAGGAGTTCTTACTGAAGAAGAAGCAAAAAAACTAGGAGGATTTTTAGAAAGAGCAGAAAGAGTGATTCTCCTATTCCTTACGCTAATTGCATTTGTTTATTTTAGAGAGTATGCGTTTTACTTATTGATTCTAACTGTTGGACTTTCAATAATTACTTTTATTCAAAGAATTCTTAGGGTCTTGCAGTAAAGCTTAAGCATAAGATCCAAACAAGCTTCTAACCCTTGGATGAATGCTCTCTCTGCCAATTCTACCAATTGCCTCTTCCCCCTCATAAGTCATAGCAATTCTAGCTGCAAGCAGTGCTGCATCTTCGTGCGTTCCTTTACATGAGATGCTTACTATTGCCCTACCTGTGTCTTCATCCCCTTTCTTTAGTTGTGGGATTGTTTCCTGTTTATTCTCAAGAGTAGCGAGTCGTCTTTCCCTTACTATAACCCAAGCTTCAAGCGCACGTACTGCACCAAATCGTTTTTGTTCCTTTGGAGAATACATTGCATCTAGCCATGCCCCTTCAATGACATTAAAGCCTCCTTCAGTAAGGGGGTGACCAAATACTTTTTTGAACTCCCTTCTCCTAGTTGCATTAAATCGGACTCCAACTTCTTTAGAACGAGATACCGGTTGCATCAAATCACCAATAAATCATGAGTGTAATGGCTTATAAATTATGTACTATTCTCCTCTTCCTCAAACAACTTCCTCTGTTTAACTGTATCCAGAGTCTTCCATTTCTTTCTTATATACGGATCCAGAACTTCCAGCATTTTTTTATCTATAAGAACCTTCCTTGTTTTTGGATCAGAAGGATAACCGCTTCCAAAATCAACTCCAATTTTAGCCTTAATTTCCTCAACCCGTTTATCCCGATTTACTTTTGCAAAAATAGATGCAGCTGCAACAATTGGATAATTCTCATCTGCCTTATGCTGTGCCTCAAACCTGCCAATCCCAAACCTTTTCATCCTCTCAGCAAATACCCATCCATATCTATCTGGGAGATCAATCATTATATCTGCATTTTTGTAAGGCTTGATCAGCTCTGCCATTCCCTCTGCCTCAATATCATTCAGGCTCTGCTTACCCATCCTTTTGTTCAACTCCCCAGCATTCAATTCAATATATCTAAACTTGCATAATTTTTCCAATTCAATAAGAATTTCTTCCCTTTGTTTAGCGCTTAGTTGTTTGGAATCTTTTTTGCAAATAGAATTAAGTTTTTTCTCATT
>CAYYPF010000028.1:2981-10474 GCA_964473475.1 Microcaldota archaeon
ACCAACAAGAAAATCCATACTATATTTATTGTATGGACGGTTTTATATCATTTGCTCTCTCGACCACTTTGGTCTACAGACAACTGCTTATGCTATTTTGAGTGTCGAGGAGCAAAAGCTTTGAAAAATGCTTGTCGTACCCATATAAATGAAGATGTTTTGAGCATTTGCATTTTTCAAATGATTTCCTTTATAGGCCTATTTTCCATTAATTAATTGAATAAAATAAAAATTAGAAACTAAATAAAAAAGAATTATTGAGGAACACTTCTTTTCTCAATTAGAATATAATCACTTACAGCCAATACAGCCTCATAAGGAATCAAAACCATTCCATCTGCTTTCTTCATCCTTTCTGCAACTTCGCTGTCTGGGTTTGGTTCAATGAGTAATGTTTCAACCTTTCCAGTAGTCTCGCTTATGTTGACATCAACTAGTCTTCCAAACTCCTCACCTTCATTGGTAATAATCTTCTTGCTTGATAATTGTCTTGCGATTAAGAATTTTCCCACGTAATCACCTTTACTCCATCTTGAGCCAATTTTACTATGGCCCAACCTATACAGAACCACACAAATGATTCTATGTATTCCCTATTGTCTTAAAAGGTTTATAAACTTTACTGCCGATTTCTTTAGCGAGGGAATTGTATGGTTGAATTCGTAGGAGTTGTTCTTAATGAGACTACAGCTAAAAGATTGAAGGCAGATCCAGTAAAAAATATGGATGTAAATATAAATATCCGGGGATTTGAAGCAAAAGGAACGAACATGTTTATTGATTTTATTTATACAATGAACTATCAGCCTGCAGTAGGCTATTTAATTTTCAAAGGACAAGTACTTGCAAGGGATACTCCTTCTGCAATTTCAAAATACCAAGCAGAATGGAAAAAAACCAAGATGCTTTCAATGGAATTTACAAAACCACTTTTGAATTTAATTAATCTTTCTTCAGGATTGAATGGTGTTTTTGTAACTCGGGCAATAAATATGCCACCACCAATGGTTCCTCCTCAAATAAGTGTAGGAGAACCAAAAAGAGTTGAATCTTCTTCCATGAAGAAAAGAAAATAATTTTAATTAATTGCTATCTTTTTTATTTTTTCTAGAAGCTCTTCAGCTTCTTTTTCTGTTTTTCCTTCTGCAAATATTCTAATTGCAGGCTCAGTTCCAGAAGCACGGATGATTACCCATCCATAGGGATAATTAATTCTCACTCCATCAATAATTATGTGCTCTAGTTTCTCTTTTTTTGCATACTCACGTACTTTATCCAATGCCTTTTTCTTTTCTGATTCGTCCTTCACTTCAATTTTTATTTTCTTTAAATAATATTTCGGTAATTCCTCAGCCATTTCACTTAATTTTTTCTCGCAAAGTTCTTCAACCATTTTTGCAGCAGTAAATATTCCTTCCTTTGCAAGGGAAAATTCCGGCCAAATTACTCCACCTACTTCTTCTCCTCCAAGCACTGCCTTTCCCTTAGCCATTTCCTCAGAAAGATAAGGCGCTCCAACTTTTGTATACGTAGTTTTTACTCCAAACTTTTTTCCAATATCCTCAATCATTCTGCTTGTTGCAACAGTAGTTACAAGTTCTCCTTTTCTTTCTCTCATTTGAATATTCACAGAGAGTCCAAATACCTTATCTCCAAGTATATACTCTCCATTCTCATCTATGAAAATTACCCTATCCCCATCCCCATCCCAAGCAATTCCTGCATCTGCTTTTTCTTTTTTCACTCGTTCAATTAGTCCCTTCACATTCTCCGTAGTTGGTTCAGAATTTCTATTTGGAAAGTTCCCATCTAATTTAGAATTAATTTCAATTACTTCACATCCAATTCTCTTAAATAATCCAGAAACAATTGTTCCAGTTGCTCCATTTCCAGGATCAAGAACTAATTTTGGTTTTCTCTTTTTAATTTTCTGAACATTTATTTCCTTTACTATTGCTTCAATATGCTCTTCAACTGCTCTGGAATATTTTTCCTCTTTTCCAATTTTATTCCATTCAACTGGTTGGACTTTGTTCATTGCCTCTTCAATTTCCTCTCCTCTTTCCCTGGAAATCGCAATTCCTTTTCCATCAACTACTTTAATTGCATTCCACTCAGGAGGATTATGTGAAGCAGTAATAATCACAAGTCCATCTAATTTCAATTTTCTAACCATAAATTCTGCAGTTGGAGAGGAAATAATTCCAAAATTAACTACTGTACATCCAACACTCATTAATCCAGAAACAATTGCATGTTCTAGACACTCTCCAGTAAGCCTTGCATCCCGGGCTACTCCAATTTTTCCCCCACCTGAACTGCGTTCAAGGGGCATCGAAAGTTTTTCTTTCGATTGTCCTTTAAAATAAAACCCAATTCCCTGTGCAATCTTTAGTGCAAGTAAGGGATTTAGCTCGTGAAATAATCCTCTTACTCCATTTGTTCCAAACAGCATTAGTCTTCTCCCTCTTTAGCTCCTCCACTTAATAGTCTCTTAAATCTAGTCCACAATGAGGGTCCCTCTTCAGTATGTATTTGCTCTGGTTCAGGCTTTTTTTCTGGTTCTCCATTTTTCTCTGCCAATCTTCTTAATTGTTTTTTTGTTGGTTTTGGAGGATCTCGATACCCACTTCTAAAAGACCTGTTTGATACTCCTCCAACTTTTCCCTTAGTTCCCTTTCCATTATGAAATATATGTCCTTGTCTCATTGAACCCATTTTATCACTTCTTTCTAATTTTTTAGTTGTTTATACCATTCAATTGTTTTTTCCAATCCTTCTTTTAATCCTATCTTTGCCTCAAATCCAAGCATTTCCTTTGCCTTGCTTACATCAGCATAAGAATGCTTAATATCCCCTTCTTTTGCATCCTCAAAATGCGGATGAATTTTTCTCCCAAGAATAGAATTTATTGCATCAATCAGTGCAAGCAAACTAGTCTGCTTTCCAGTTGCAATATTAAGTGTAAGCCCAACAGCTTTCTTCTCTTTCATTGCAAGCATATTTGCTTCAACCACATCTGAAACATAAATAAAATCTCTAGTCTGCCTCCCATCCCCATAAATCATTGGTTCCTTTCCCTTGCTCATACAACCAATAAATTTGCTTATTACTCCAGAATAAGGAGAACTTGGATCCTGTTTTTTTCCATAAACATTAAAATAGCGCAGGCAAACACTTTCCAATGAATTCTCGTTATAAAATTTAATTGCATTAATTTCGTTCATTACTTTTGAGTTTGCATACGGAGAAATTGGAGACGTATCCATATTCTCTCTTTTTGGAAGCGCAAGCTTATTCCCATAAACTGCAGCAGAACTCGCAATCATTACTCTTTTCACATTATTTTTTACTGCTCCATTGAACACATGTTGTGTTCCGGTTATATTTATTTTCCAGCATCTAGCCGGGTTCTTTATGCTCTCAGAAACAGAAACCATTGCAGCCTCATGGAATACATAATCCACTCCTTTTATTGCGTCCCAGACTACATCCTTAGTTTGAATGTCCCCACGTATAATCTCAACATCTTTTTTAATTGCAGATAAATTCTCTTCTTTACCAGAAGAAAAATCATCCAGAATTTTTACAGAATATCCTTCCTTAACTAGTCTTTCTGCAATATGTGAGCCAATGAACCCTGCTCCTCCAGTAACTAGTGCTGTTTCCAAATCCATCCCCAATAGTTAAAATTTTTTAACATTAGTTAAATTATTTTTACTGCTTCTTTACATTCTCCAAATGCTTCTTATGGTCTTCTAAGAATTTTTCAATTCCTTTAGTAGTTAATTCGTGCTTCTCCATTTCAGCATAAATATTTGGAGGAATAGTTGCCACGTGCGCCCCAATAAGTGCTGATTCTTCCACATGCTTCACAGACCTCACAGAAGCTACAATTACCTGAGTTTTAAAAGAATAATTCTCATACACTTGAACAATATTCTTGATTAATTCCATCCCATTTTTTCCTATGTCATCAAGCCTTCCAACAAATGGAGAAACATAAGTTGCTCCTGCCTTAGCAGCAAGCAGTGCTTGTGAAACTGAGAATGTAAGTGTTACATTTGTTTGAATTTTCTTTTTCTTCAGTTCCCTAACTGCCGTAAGCCCTTCATAAGTCATTGGAACCTTAATTACTGGATTCTTTAACCAGGTTTTGAATTCCATTGCTTCCTTTACCATTTCCTCAGGTTTGAGTCCAATTCCTTCTACGCTTATTGGTCCAGAAACAATTCCTGCAATTTCTTGAATAACTTCCTTTTGATTTCTCCCACTCTTCATAATGAGGGAAGGATTTGTAGTTACTCCATCAACCATTCCAAGTTCTGCATATTTCCTAATAAGCGGAACATCAGCTGTATCTATAAAAAATTTCATTTTCTCCCTCCAATTTTGCCCTTGTTTATAAGTAGTTTTGAATCAGAGAATTCCTCAATCCTCTTCAGATCTGCTTTCATAAGATCAGGCATTCCTGAACCTAGAGTAATTCCTTTTCTCTCTTCAAGAGCATTTTCAAAATTAAGCTCTTTCTTCTCTCCACTATCCATCTTGGAAGCCATTTCCTTAAACTGAATTTTCATCCTTTTTTCATACGTATCCATTCTAGCACCTTATTTTGTAGTAGTATTCCTATTAGTTAGGACATATTTTAATCTTTTCTCAAAGAGCATAAACAGAATTCCGCCAATTAAACAAATAATAATGTTGGTTATTATCGCTAAGATTGGTTCAGTATACGCATATGCATTTAATCCAAATCCAAAAAAAGCAATTTGGAACAAAAATATATGGTAAGATGTTTTTCCTATTTGTTTAAACCATTCAATTATCATATTTTCTGCTTTTTTTGGGAGATGATTTATCCCAATACATACAATCAATGCAGGATAGAAAAATGCGAGTACAGTATGCCATACATTCCTAAAATATGGAAATATATACGAGTAGAAATCCACTGCAATTAAATATGCAATACTAATTATAGAACCCAAGAGTATAAAAAAATTTCTTCTAGAAAATAATTTAAAATCTGTGGAAAGCCACAAGCCTATTGAAATTATAGATAAATATCTCAAAATACATGCAGAATACAAGTATGGAAAATTATCGAATATGTCGCTATTCTTTGCAAATATTTGGAATAAAATGTCTATGGAAAAACACAACACAACTGTTAATTTTGGATACTTACGGTATAACCAAAATATTAATGGAAATACCAATATAAATTGAAATAAAATTGTAATGAAATAATTTCCTGGTCCATATATAGGTAAAACTCCAAAAATTCCAAGTAATATTTTTCCCAGAATCCCATAAATTTTTATTCTAGAAGTAGCTATTCCGATCAGAAGGGTTGTAAAAAATAAAACTAAGAACGGAAAAATGATTCTCCAAAATCTATTCTGTAAATATTTTTTGATGTTCCCAATATTTAATTCAAACTTCTGCCTTGCGAACGACATTCCCATATTTAATCCAAGGAGGAGTATAAATATTGGAACAGCCTGTCTTATATGAAAATCAAAATAGATTCCATCAAGAGTTTCCCTAGGTAGTGTATGAAAAATCAATACGAAAATAATTGCAATTCCTTTTAGGAGATCAATTTGCAATAAATTGAATTTTTTCTTCATTCTATCCGTTATTTCTTATTTTTTATTGAATCTTTAACAACCTTTGCAATTCCTTCTGCATCAAGTCCGTATTTATGCAAAAGATCATAAGCAGAACCAGACTCGCAAAAGGTGTCCTTAATTCCATGTCGTACTAGCTTTGCATCTGCCTTTTCCTCTGCAAGAACCTCTGCAATTGCACTTCCAAGTCCTCCATTTACCTGGTGCTCCTCCACACTTACAATCAATCCAGTCTTTTTAGCCCACTTAACTATTGCCTCACGGTCAATTGGTTTAATTGTATGGCAATCAATAACTGCAACCGAAATCCCTTTTTTCTCAAGCTCCTCAGCTGCTTTTAGGGATTCATAAACAGGAACTCCACATGCAAATATCACAACATCCTTTCCCTCACGTAGTTCATTTGCCTTTCCAAGTTTAAATGGGGTTTCCTCAGTAGTAAATACTGGAGCTTTTTCCCTTTCAGTTCGCATATACGCTGGCTTTTCCCTCTTAATCAATTCTTTAATTGCCTTTTTTGCCTGGAGACTATCGCTAGGAGCAACCACACACATATTTGGAAGAACGCGCATAATTGCAATATCCTCAAGTGCTTGGTGAGTAGCCCCATCTGGACCAACTGTAATCCCAGTATGAGAACCATGGAAAATTACAGGAACATCATTATAGCAAACAGAAACCCGAATCTGATCCCAGTTTCTTCCAGGAGAAAATACTGCATACGCAGAAACAATTGCAATCTTTCCAGTAACTGCGATTCCAGCAGCTACGCCAGCTAAATTCTGCTCAGAAACCCCAACTTGCACAAACCTTTGCGGAAATTCCTTTGCAAATAAATGAGTTCTTGTTGATTCAGAAACATCAGCAGTAAGTACCCATAGATTTGGATTTTCCTTTCCCATCTCAACAATTCCAATTCCAAATCCATCTCTGGAAGGTGCCTTTTCCTTTACATTCCACAAATCTGAAACAAGTTTCATTTTTTCATTAATCATCATATCCCTCTCTATTCTTGTAAATTAAAACATTAGTCTTACCCAGTCCAGACTGAGCGGCCTTCAACTGTGAAATAGTTGAATGGGATAGAGAACATTTCGTTCTCTGGATCTTCAGTAATCCCGAGGAGAGCTCTCCAAGTATGTACTTAGAATTGCCACTATTTTCTAAGTTGGCTGTGTTTGTAATCCGTAACATCCAATCAACCTTCTGGTTCAGCCTCAATTAATTTCCGCTCATGTTCAAGCACCTTAATTGCTTCTTCCATTTGTTCTTTCCCTGGAGGTTTCCCATGCCATTCAACCATATATTCCATAAATGGAATTCCTTTTCCAGGAACAGTTTTTGCAAGTATAATACAAGGTTTATGCGGAACTTTTTTCGCTTCCTCAATTGTCTCAATCAATTTCTTCACATCATGGCCATCCACTTCAAAAACTTTCCATCCAAATGCCTTGCACTTGTCTGCAAGCGGTTCAAGCGGAAGAACCTCCTCAGTAGTTCCATCTATTTGAATATTATTTCTATCCATTATTGCAATTAAATTTCCAAGCTTATACTTGGATGCAAGAAGCATCCCCTCCCAAATCTGCCCCTCATTAAATTCTCCATCAGAAACTATACAAAATACGCTCCAAGGTTTATGTTCTGCCTTTCCCACAATCGCTGTTCCAACTGCTTGGGAAAGCCCTTGCCCTAAAGGTCCAGAGGAATTCTCAATCCCTGGGAGCGTGCCCCTATGCGGGTGCCCCTGCAATCTGGTTCCTAATTTTCTCAAAGTCATCATTTCCTCTTTTGGGAAATACCCTGCTTCTGCAAGTATTCCATACAATACTGGGCACACGTGTCCATTGGAAAGAA
>CAYYPF010000029.1:0-1334 GCA_964473475.1 Microcaldota archaeon
ATGAACTGGTTATCTCTGATTAAGATATTTGCTTTAAATTGAATAGTTGTTTTAGATTCGAAACTTCAAGACCACAATAGTGATATCTGTATTAACTTAGTAACACCAATCAAGACCTTCTAGACCAGCATAGTCTGTTGCCGGAGTTTAGATAGTTATGTATCCTAGAACCTTTGCGAGCATAATAAGAAATAAAATAAATAGAATAATTCCAGAGAATAAATGGATTTCACGAACTTTTTCATTCTTGAATTGCTCAATTGATTCCACAGAGGCTTTTCCATAATAGATTGCTAGAGAAATTGCAATCATTGGAAGAATAAATACAAAATTATAGAGGACTAGATAAACTATAGTTTGTGCATTTATTGAATGGGAAAGCATTGCAAGTACAGTTAAGTATGGACCAGAGGAACAGGGAATTAGGAATAAAGAACAGAAAATTGCTGCAAGTGCAATACCTGGAAGAGTAGTTGCCTTGTTTATAACTAATTTTGTAAGCGGTCTTAGGGCAAGCGGCATCTCAACTGCAAAGAATCCAGGCTTATAATTGAAATAAGCATTAAACTCCATAACTGCAAGAATAAATGCAAGTACAGTTACAATGTTGAAGAATAAATCAGTTATTTGTGCAGTTCCAACTGCATGCAAAAGACCAAAGCCCATTGCTAAATACATCAAAAAAATAATCGAAATAAAAATTGAAGCAGCAACCAGCATTTTTCCTCTTCCATCAGTTCTTAGAATTACTGCAAAGAGCATAACCATTACTGCAATTGTACAAGGATTAATTGAATCAACTAATGCTGCACCAATTAGAACAACTAAAGTAACTGGCTGGCTTTGTTCTTTAGTAGAACTAGAAATGGAATTAAGATTTCCATCAAATGCACCTTCTGTGCATGTTCCTTCTAAGCATGCATCAAAGACTTTTTTCCAGGTTAAATCAGTTGCGCCTCCAACAATCATGGTTTTTCCATTAATTAGAGTGGTTGGGGTTCCTGCTAGATTTGTACTTACATTAAATTTCGAATACCAGGAAAAAAATTCATCATTTACACTTTTACTAGTACTGATTTCCTTAGTTACTATGTTTAGATCATACTCCTCAGAAAGTTCCTCGAACTGAAGCTCTGTTTGCGCACAAAAAGAACATCCTGTTTGGTAATAGAATAGTATATCTATTTGCTGAGCAAAGGCTAGAGAGAATAATAAAATAAATAAAACAAATTTTTTCATAGCTTATAGGTAAGCCATTTTAAATTAAAAACATTTGCATTTTTTAGTACTATATTGCGCGAAGCGCTTGGCAAGTTTGCGCGAAGCGCTTGGCA
>CAYYPF010000029.1:1434-10466 GCA_964473475.1 Microcaldota archaeon
TTGCGCGAAGCGCTTGGCAAGTTTGCGCGAAGCGCTTGGCAGTTGTACCTTTAATATTTTAAATTCTTAAGTTATTTAGTAAACAATATCTTTAATTTTATTCTTTTTGAATGCTTCTTTTAATTCAACTGCAATCCTTCTTCCAGTACTCATTGGTTTCTTATAGTAATAGAAAGAATAAGGAGAACCTGTAGGATACAAATTAGTTCCTGCAACGATTCTTGCACTTATCTCAAAGGAAAATACATCCAAATCATCTGCAATTACTGTTTCCAAACAATAGGGTCCAAAGATTCCATTGAATAATTCATGAGAGGTATTCGAAACAGAAGCGCCCATTTCCATAAATTCCGGGAGT
Source organism: Microcaldota archaeon (assembly GCA_964473475.1). Classification (GTDB taxonomy): domain Archaea; phylum Micrarchaeota; class Micrarchaeia; order Anstonellales; family Bilamarchaeaceae; genus CAYYPF01. Next base: position 1,793 of record CAYYPF010000029.1, read on the forward strand.
AATGATTCCCTGATTACAATTGGATCATTTCCAACTACTGTAAAACTAAGTTTGGTTTTTGGGCCTTTTGCTCCAATTGAAAGAGTTCTGTAAATCTCATCAGCATTACTCTCTCTTCTTCTATCCACACTCATTAGTTCTAATTTTCCATACTTAGTTGGGTATCCGATTTTTGCAAATGGAGAAAAGAAATAGTGCAGGTAAACTCTTACTCCGATTATAAATTCTTGAATTAAACATTGCTTATTTGGGCCAACTTTTTGCATAAACTCATCATAAGAATTTACAACTATGTAGCCCATCCCGCCTTTTGCACCTGGAAACTTTACTAAAACTGGCCTGTCTATCTGCTCTGGTTTGAGAAGTTTCGGAGTTCTTAGGCCTGACTTGTGCATCCAATCAAACATTTTTTCTCGACTCCTTTCCCAAACCAAGCTTGCGCGGTTCCCAAAAATAGGAACTTCTAAATTATCTAATTTTTTTCCTACATATTCTACAAATGAGCCATGAGAAATAATTATTGCATTTTTATCTACTAGTTTATCTACTGGAATTTCAGAATAGTCCTTTACAACTATGAGTTCATCTGGCTTTGCTTCTGGAAAACTCTCGTAGAATTTCTTGTTTTCTTCTTTTACAATGCCTATGGTTTTTATTCCTTCTAGTTTTGCTCCATGGAAAATTTGTAAGGAAGAATGAGAACAAATAGTGGCAATCCTAAACTTTTTTTTGTAATCATCAAGTATTGAATCTACTTTTTGTTTGTCCAGCATTATATATATTTGAATAGGGGAATTTATAAAAATTGCTTATTCAAAGAAATTTGCAATGAATATGATCATTGGGTTTGTTTAGGAGCGAAAATTACGATATTCCTTTTATCGGAAGTGATGATTGTAAGGGAATCCCTTCCAACCTCAAACTCTGCACCGTCTAAAGAAGAAAGACCTAAAGATTCAGATGCATATTCAAATTTAGTTTCTCTGCTCCATCTTGCCCAAATAGCACTAGTTTCTGGAATTGAAGAAACTAAACAGAACCAGCCACCAACTGTGAATACTCTTAAATTTGGATCTTTTAGAGTGGCAGTTAAATTAGAATCTTCAGAAGAGAATTCATTCAAAGATTTTGAAAGGGTTTCCAAAGAAAATATGAAAATTTTTCCACTTTCAAGAACCATAAAAATATATTTCTCATCTGAAGAAAGCTGGACTAAAACAGGCGGATCTTTTGAAAGATCATGGGTTCCTGAGAGGCCAATAGCCTCTACATTAAAAGAGAGTTGAGTGCTAGTAACTGAAACTTGGACAGTTCCAATTTTTCCAGAGAATAAGGATTTATCATTTGATTGAGGTTTGCTTTTAATGTGAATTGAATCTGAAGCAGGATTTAGAAAACCTGCCCAGTTTAGATTCTTCCCAGAATTACGTGGTGTTTGAGTTGCAAAAGAAGTTTTTGGAACTAATGCTAAGAGAGTGAATGCAAGAACAGGAACAATTGCTTTTCTCATAAGGACACAAAGAACTATAAAACAAAACAGTTTAAAAAAGAAACTGTTGTAAAAAAATAAAAGAAATCAATATAATTTTTTAATATTAGCTTTCGTAGTTCGGTTTTGAAGTGCAACATTGTATTCATTTGTAATGCGTTCAATCGCTTTTTCTTTGTCCATGCCCTTTACAGTAACAGTTCCGTCTTGGATTCCTTTTTTAAGTTCACCAACAAATCCATAATACGTAGGAGATGGGGATATTACCAAATTGTTTGTATGAAACTGAATGTCTATGCCAGATAAAGTTTCTAGTTTATAAGTTCCGTTTAGAGTCACGGTTCTGCCTGGGGTTATTTGTTTTTCAGCTGGTTTTTCAGCTGGTTTTTTCTCAGTAACTTTTATTTTCTTTGGAACTGTGGTAAGAATTCCGGATGGGTATCTTAAGTAGTCTGGCTCTTCAATTCCTGTAATTTTGTCAGCAGGTCCAGCAATAAAAGACACTTTTATTTTCTTTTCTGTCGCGTCTGTTAGCATTCCCTGTTTCCATAACTCCAATGCTTCCTTAGTTTCTGTTCCAGCCATTCCATCTTCATGAGCACAGTAATCTTTTTGAAAATTATAAACTAATCTTGCAAGTCCTTTATCTGTTTTAAGAAGATCAAGTTGGGTTGTTTTTTTAGCATAAGTAGTTAGATTTCCCATAATTTCTTGATCTGTCTTAACGTGATGTTTTTTATTAAATGCAAGTGCTTTTTCCATATTAAATTCAGGTTGTTGTTTAAGTTCTTGAGCCATGTAACCACAGGAATATTAAGGAGAAAGGAATTTAAAAAGATAGACTATTCGCTTTCAATTCTAGGAGCCAAATAATAAACTGCCTTTGCCCCATTTATTTCATACTCAATCTTTAGTGGTTTATCAGTTTCCAGGCAAATAGTTATTGGAGTAACTGAAGAAGCTGCTTTTACAATATCCTCTAAATACTGAAGAGGAAATGTTGCCTTTGCACCTTCACTTGAAGAAACTTGAATATCTGAGACTTCTGCTCCGCCTTGGAACTCATCCCTTACCTTCCCATTATCTCCTTTTACATCAACTACAAAGCTTTCTGGAAGAATAATTAGTTTTACATGCGAGCTTACAAGTTTTGCATCCTTTAAGCTTTCCCTAAATGCCTCTGCATGAATCTTCACGTGATTTTTATATTCAATCTTTGGTTCCTTATGAACAGTTGAACCAATATCCAATAGTGGAATACTGAATGTTTTTTTGCTCTTTCCGCTGTAAAAGCAAACAACTAATCTTCCATCCTCAAGAGAAAGCTCTGCTTTTTCTCCTTTTTTTCCTCTTGAAAGAATATTATTGAACTGTGCAATATCTAAACCTAAATTTCTTTCATCAGTAATTTCATAAGTAAGAAATGCGGATTTTGGCATATGGAAGGAAACCATTGAAATTTGAGATGGATCCATTGCCTTCAGACTAATTCCTTCTTTCTTAACCTCAAAAACGCCTTCCTCAACCAAACTTACTATTGAATCAATAGCGAACTTCAGATAAGGAGCTTCTTCTACAATAATTTTCATAATTACAACCTCCCAATTAGTGTAGATATATACTAACAAACATATAAAAAACTACCAGGGTGTTTCAAGTTGCTGATCCCAAGCCAGGTAAAAAACCTGACTCAGCCCATTCTAAAACAAATAGAAAAGTTTTAAATCCTCAACACATAAACTACTTTGGTGTAAAAATGGTTGCTCCAGAAGATGTAACTAAATATATTGCCTCAAACGACATAAAATGGGTTGATTTGCAATTTACAGATATAATCGGAACCTTGCATAGGTTTGCAATTCCAGGACATATACTGAGTGAGGATTCCTTTTCAAAGGGTGTAAGCGGCCCTAATGTAAATGAAATTTTCAAAGGAGAAGAAATTTCTGAACTAAGGATTCTTCCAGATGCAAATGGATTTGCAAGAATTCCCTGGGAAAACAGTTCAATAAGAGTTCTGGGTAGCACAATTGTAGCAATTACAGAAGAGAAATATCTGAAGGATTCCAGGTATGTAATCGAGCATATGGAAACCAGCCTAAAGGCTGCTGGAATAACTACTGCAAGAATGAATAGTGAAGTTGAATTTTATTTATTTGATGCAGTTAGTTCAGATAAAACTCCGAATGGGCAGACTTCTAGCCATTTAATAGAAAGCAGGGAAGGAATTTGGAATCCTTCTCCGATAACCTCCAAAGAAGGGGCTTATGCAAATGAGCCATTTGATATGCTTTCTGCAGTTAGGGCACAGATTGCAGACACAATGTCAACAAATTTCAAATACCCGATTGATTATCACTGCCATGGAAGGGCGAAGACAGCGCAACAGAAAGTTGCAATAGGAACAAACACACTGAAGAATGCTGCAGATGCATTCATGACATTGAAGTATATTACTAGAAATGCCGCGTTTCTTGCAAACACAATGGCTACATTCATGCCATTGCCGCTCTCAAATGATAAGGGAAGTTCAATGCAGATTGGGTCCTCTCTTTGGAAAAAAGACAGGAATGCGTTTTATGATTCTGCAGATAAGTATGCACAAATTAGCCAGGTTGCAAGATATTATATTGGAGGAATACTTGAACATGGTGCATCACTTTCCCTGTTCATAAATCCGACGATTAATTCTTATAAGCGATTAAAGAGAGACAGGTATTATCTTGCATGGAGCAAGCACAATAATAATTCAATTGTTAAGGTTCCAAATGCAATGGCCAATGATGATATTGGAAAGAAAGTAATGGTTAATTCTGCAGATCCTTCAGTTAATCCTTACTTGGCTTATGCAGCGATTATTGCAGCTGGATTAGATGGAATAAAGAAAAAATCCGAGTGTGGAGATCCAATAGAGAAGAACATAGATAGAATGGATGATAAGAAAAGAAGGGCAGAAAAGATTAAACTATTGCCAGAATCTTTCAATGAAGCAATGGAAGCAATTGAAAGTGATATTGGATTCCTCAGGGGGGTTATTCCAACTGAATTACTTTCTGAATATTTAGATATTAAATTAGAGGAAGTAAAATTAATGGATCATTCAGTTACTTCTTATGAGGTAAGCAGATATTTCAATATCTAAATTTTATTTCTTTTTTCTCTTCTTTTTATTTTCCGTTCTTTTTTTTATTTTTCAATAATTAATACAAATATCCTGAGCCAAATTAAAATTTTGGCTCAGCCTATACACAACCAAACGAGATAAGCTTGTAGTACAATAATCTGAATTACTTAGTTGGTTGTGTATATAGCTAGTATCAATATTGATTAATTAGTCAGAATAATTGTTAAAATCCCAGTTCTTTCAATTCTTTTTTACTAAATACTGGCCCATCCTTGCAGACCAATTTATTTCCAATTACACAGGTTCCGCAGATTCCAAATCCGCATTTCATATAAGCTTCTAAACTGAATTCATAATCTAATTTGGCTGCATCTGCAATTTTTGTAAGGGCCTTGAGCATTTGGTTTGGACCGCACGCATAGAGTTTATCAAATTTCTTCTTCTGAAGCAAGGTTTCTAGTGCACTGCTTACAAATCCTTTTGTTCCCTTGCTTCCATCATCTGTGCAAATTAAAAGTTCGCATCCGAGTTTCTTAAAATTCTCTTCGTAGATTATATCCTGAGCAGATTTTGCCCCAAGAATTACAGTTACTTTAATTCCTTTTTCCTTAGCCCGTTCTGCAAGGAAGTAAAGTGGAACTACCCCATACCCTCCAGCAACAATCAGGATTTCTTTTTCTTTAGTTAATGAAAAGGATTTTCCAAATGGGCCTTTAAATGAAAATAATTCTCCTTCTTTTAATGAACAAATTTTTGAGCTGAATGGACCAACGTTTGCAATTGTAAGTGTAAGCGGATCATCATTTGCAATTCCAAAAGGCTTTTCATCTACCCCTGGAATCCAGACCATTAGAAATTGTCCTGGCTCTGCATGGATGGATTTCTCAAGTGCAATAGTATTAATTCTATAATTCTCTTTTTTTACTGATTTGATTTTAGCAGAGATATAATTACTCATGGACAACACCAATTATTTCTTTTATATTCTTGTAGTCGTGCTCACTGAGCCAGGCTGAAATTTCACTGTTTATTCTATTGAATACCCCCAAACTATCGTAATGAACTGCAGTTCCAACTCCAACTGCACTTGCCCCTGCCATTAACATTTCAATTGCATCTTTTCCAGTAGTTACTCCTCCAGTTCCGATAATTGGAATATCCACTGATTCATAAACATCGTATACGCATCTAACTGCAATTGGCCGTATTGCAGGGCCGCTCATTCCTCCAAACTTGAAATGCAAGATTGGCCTTTTTCTTTCAATATCAATTACCATTCCTGGGCCAGCAGTATTGCCCATATTGATTATATCTGCCCCCCCTTTTTCAGCTGCTTTTGCAGTTTCTCCTAATTCTGGAGAACTTGGAGAAAGTTTTACAATCAATGGAACAAAAATTTCTTCTTTTACTGCTTTTGTAATTTCTAAAGTTGCTTCTGGCTTGGATTGCCCAGCCAGTGTTCCAAATCCAGGAGTATGCAGGCAGGAAAGTGCGATTTCCAATGCAGAAAATTTCAGCCCAGCACAATCAGAAATCTTTTTTGCAAGAACAGAAAATTCATTCTTATCCTTTGCAGCAATGCTCATAATCAATGGAATTTTTTTAGTCCATCCTGAGAATTCTTTTATTCCTAATTCTATTCCTGAGTTCTTATAGCCAACTGCGTTGATTAGGCCAGAATTAATCTCAATAATTACTGGAGAATTATGCCCCATCCTTGGTTCAAGAGTAAGGGATTTTATTGTAACTGCCCCTGCCCCTTTATCTGCAATTCGTTCAAGCAATTTTTTTGAGGTTCCTAAAATTCCTGAAGCAAGGACTGTTGGATTTTCTAATTTTAATTTCCCTAAGGAAACAGAAATATCAGACATCAGAGTTATTTCTGTGGAAATGCTTAAAAAGTTGCTATTATTTGTGTTTTAATTTGCAACTAGAAGAATGAGTCTAGTTTGCTCTGCCCAAGAATTTCTTCTGAAGTCCTTTCCAGAGATTCTACTGTTTTCTCAACCCGCTCCTCAGAAAAATCATGCTTCTCGCACAAAAGTTTCTTAACTGAATCAATAATTGGCTTCTTGAATGGAAGCTTTTTTATTTTTGTAACTGGAGGATCAATGAAGAATGAGAACATGGCCTCTAAATTATCTTCAAACTCATGGTTATATTTCTCTTTTACATATAATTTAAGTTCATTTAAACTATTAATCTCTTTTACAATCTTCAATGCTGTTTTTGGCCCAACTCTTGGGACCTTTTTATTATAATCTGTTCCGCAAAGAAGACCGACCCATATTAGCTTTTCTCTAGTTAAACCAATTAATTGGAGCGTTTCCTCCAAATGAATTTCTTCTGGTTCAACTATAATATATTTATCTTTTCCTGGAACTTTTCTCCTTCCTGTAATGGAAATGTTCCTAAGCAGAATCGGCGCACCAAACAGAAGAGAATCATAATCCTGGGAAGCGCAACCATAAACAATTCCTTCCTTAGCCATTGCTGAAGCTTGGGCTTCTCCTTCACTAGGTGCTTCTACGTATGGAAGTCCTAATCCTTGCAGTAATTCCTTGGCTTCCTGTATCATTTCACCAGTTAATCTTGAGGTTGCTTGTGCGTATTTTTTTGCATCCTCATACCGCTCCTCTTCTAATGCTTTTTTCCATTTTTCCTCAGCTTCTTTTTTGGATTGGATTCGCTCTGCCTGGGTTCCAGCCTTAAATGCTGGCGCCTGCCCATCAAAGACATAAACAGGCCGTATCCCATTTTCCAAAAGCTTAGAAGTTCTGTAGAATAATCCACTTAGATGAGAAGTAACATTTCCGTTAAAATCTTTTAGAGGAGTCCCATCTGGCTGCCTAATGGAAGCGAGAAATTGGTATAACGCATTAAATGCATCTATTGCGATTATTTTATTTGAAAGTGAGGAAAGTGCAATAGTTTTTTTTTGAACAATTTCTCCAATATCTACTCCCATACTCCCACTTCAATAAGAATATAAATATTATTTATTTGAATCCAAATGATCTGCAAGTGTAAGATCTTTCTTCTGAGATTGTTTTTGCGGAAGGCTCAATTCAGCTGAGGGTTTTTCCATTAATTTTATTCCAAGTGCCTTTTCTATTTTATGAATTACTTTTGTCGGGGGAACTGTTTTTTCTCTTTCTATGTGCTCTAAATAACTGGCCATTTCGTTTATACTCTTCGCAAATTCCTCTCTCTTCAGGCCTTTCTTCTCCCTGGCCTGCATGATTTTTGTCCCATACCCTTCAACCAGGGTTTCTTCTTCATTCAATGATTTAGGAACCCCTGTACTGGATTTAATCGGAGCAGAAACAATCGAATCGTCAAATAGTGAAAGGATTATTTTACCTCCGCGTGCACAATGTTCGCAGACTGAAAGTGTTGCACCTTCAATCTTAGCCTTGAATCGTGCATCATTTCTACCGCATACTTCGCATAATTCTTCCATATACACAACCAATTAAGTAATTCCGATTTTAATACCATATGTTTATCTCACTTGGTTGTGTATAGATTGATCCAAGTTTTTTACTTGAATCAGGATGGAAATAAGAATATGCAGTTCTAATTTAAAATGTTATCCTGATCCAGAATAAATCTGGATCAATCTATACAGAATCAACATGACCGAAGAGACCCCGCAGCAAGCTGCGCGGTATACCTCATTCGGTCATGACTTTCAAAAACTGGTCGCTGCAAGCAGCGGGGTATCAAACCCAGTTTTTGAAATCAATAAAAATAGCACAGTACTTATCTGACATCATCAAATCAACGATATTAAATAATACCTATTGTTCCAACCTTTGCAGGCGAAACAATAGGGAATATTATAGGATTATAAGAAACAAAATGATTAAAAAGGTTCTAATAGGCAGAACCAATTAGGATGTTGCGGATTATATACTCAGTTTCATTATGCGTTTCTCTCTTCCCTTTTCTTCTTTGCCCTGGATTCTTCCCTTGCTTTTTCTGCATTTATTATTTGTGTTTCTCTCCAAGAATCTTTATTCCTTCTGCCAATTCCTTAAGAAGACCAGACTTCAGTT
>CAYYPF010000030.1:0-1929 GCA_964473475.1 Microcaldota archaeon
CAAAAACTGGTCGCTGCAAGCAGCGGGGTATCAAACCCAGTTTTTGAAATGAAACATCTGGTTTTGCATTATATCTGAACTTAAGATGTCTTATGAGGTTTAGTAGTTGTTGTAGAAACAATTGAACATACATCTCCTGAACGTCTATTGCGTACACACTAAGGGAATCAGGATGAATGGCAGCAGAGGTTTCCCTGAGAAGGCCTATTTCACTATCACAGGACCCGACTCCAAAGAAAACCTTTTGTTGAAATTGTGAAAGAATGCCGGCTAGTTGGTGTCTATATTTAGTAATAATTTGGATCTCATCAAAAATTGTTTGATAGGGATTTGCCAATGCAGTTAGATTCATCCATTTATCTGGATCAAGATACCACTGCTCACTGCTTATTCTTCCCTCTCTTAATTGTTGTTGTAATCGTTCTCTTAATCTTTCCCCTAATTTAGGATCTCCGCATATGCACAAATCTTCAAGCCCTTTCCTAGGTACTTTTCCACTTACGAGCACCATACGTGAGGCTCTACGTTGTGCAGAAGAATTCATGTTTTAATTTATGAGTAGAAAGGGTTAAAAATAGAAATGGACTCGCCCAGATTTGAACTGGGGATCTCCACTGCACTCAATCAACCTGAGAAAAATCTTAAGTTGAACTGTGAGAGTGGCGTCTTAACCGCTGGACTACGAGTCCGAATTAAAAGATGTAATTAATTAGAAAAGAAAAATATAAAAATAGAAACAAAAAGAAAGAAAAGAAAAAAATAAAAAAATTCAGCCAAGAATTTCTAAGTCTCCGCCAAATCCTGGGACTGCAGATTCACTCTCTTCTTCTCCTGATGAACCAAGTACACTTGCACCTTTTACACCAGTTACAATTGCAACTATTTCAAGCTTACCCTCGTAGTTCTGCATTATTCTTGCCCCCCATTTTACATTAGCTTCTGCATCCATTCTCTCGGTAATAATTTCTCCTGCTTTAATTGCATCACCAAGAGTTAGGTCTGCACCACCTGTAATGTGGATTAATGCACCCTTTGCTCCCTCGAAGTCAACATCTAAGAGTTTGTTCTTAATTACTCCTTCTGCTGCTCCAGTTACTCTCTCGTTTCCTTTGCCTTCACCAACTGCAATGAATCCAACTCCACCGCCTTGCATGATGGCTCTTACGTCTGCGAAGTCAATGTTAATTAAGGATGGTTGGGTAATTGTCCAGACTAATCCTGAAATTGCCCTTGAGAGAATTTCATCTGCAACAGAGAATGCCTCTGCCATTGGTAGGTTTGGAACCAATTTAACCAATCTGTTGTTATCTAAAATAATTACAGAATCGCATACTCTTCTCAAGGATGCAATACCCTGATCTGCTCTCTTTCTTCTTGCTCTTTCAAGTGCAAATGGGTAAGTAACCATTGCAACTACAATTGCTCCTTGCTCCTTTGCTACCTGTGCAACAACTGGAGCTGAACCTGTACCTGTTCCTCCACCCATACCAGCACACACAAATACCAAGTGTGAACCTTCAAGTTCCTTTTCAATTAATGGCCTATCAATTTCTGCGCATTTTTCACCAATGTCTGGGTAACCGCCTGCACCTAATCCTTTGGTTACGCTTCTTCCAATCAATACTTTCTTTGATCGTTCATGAACAATATTTAAGTGCTGTTTATCTGTGTTTACAGCAACTAATTCAGTTCCTTTAACACCAGACTTAATCAATCGGTTAATCGTGTTGTTTCCTGCACCACCTACACCAACTGTCACTATCTTAATTTGCTCTGATGAGAACATATCATCGCTCTGACTGCTGCTTTCTACTCCTTTGTCGCCAACTACAGATTTTATCAAATCTTCCATATATTCACCTTTTTTCTCCGTTTCTCACGATTACCTATGATTTCAAAAACTGTTGCTTAAAGCGCGACTAGTTCTTG
>CAYYPF010000030.1:2029-10173 GCA_964473475.1 Microcaldota archaeon
TCTCACGATTACCTATGATTTCAAAAACTGTTGCTTAAAGCGCGACTAGTTCTTGAAAGATGTGACCGAACCCCGATCACTTTGATCGGCATCTTACGAGATTCTGGGAGGTAACTATATCTCTGAGAAAGACCCTTTAAATATTTTTTCTTTTACGAGAGAAATGGGAGTACACATATGAATATAAAACTAAACTGAACGAGTGAGTACGAGGTAGTTTTTTAAATACATGCACTGCATGTATTTACTTAGATATTTATCCTGAGCCAACTTTCAATTGGCTCAGTCTATCCACAATCAGTGGATAGCAAATAACATTTGAGAAAATAATGGTGATTGTGTATATGGTCCGCGTAATAACTATCCGAGATGATGTATATGCTGAGCTCTACCAGCTCAAGCGTGCTAAGGGAATGAGCTTTTCACTAGCTATTGAGTATTTACTTAAGGAAAAACAAGGGAAAAATAAGGGCTTAATGCCTCTTGCAGGCAGCTTAGCTATAGAGGATGTGGATGATAAGGCACTGACTAAAATAATTAAAGGAATGGATAATTTACGAAGATAAAGGTATACGTATGGAAAAAATTTGCTTGGATACTGATATTGTTTTGGATTTCTTAAAAGGAACTAAAAGCACAGTTGAGAAAATAAAACATTACTCGGAAGAAGAGGTATGTATAACTACTCTTAGTATGTTTGAATTATTGAATATTACAAACAAGCCAGAGATAATACGCCAATTTACTAATAGTGTGAATACCCTTGATTTCAATGAAAATTGCAGCCTTATTGCCTCAAGAATAGTTGGCACTTTGCGCGATCAGGGAATAATGCCTCCAATTAGAAATATTTTTACTGCTGCGGTTTGTATAGACAATGGGGCATTTCTAGTTACAAAGGATAGAAGAGATTATGAAAATATACGAGGGCTAAAATTAGTCTAGTGTCTTGATTGGTATTACTCAGATAATTCAGAGAATACCAAGGTGGTCTTGAATTGTCTTGTTCAGGACCACACAGGAAAAACCAGTTGGTCTTGAAGTCTTGGACAACACAGGACTCAAGACCTCCAAGACTCGAGACCAGTACAAGACCACTATAGTAATTCGGAATGGAACCTAAGTCGCACAGAACAGGACTGGAGACTACTTTTTATGAGTCATCCAATACATTTCAGAAACTTCTTTTGTAGTTGTTGCCTGCTTAGGAGAGCGATCTTCCCTCATTTTAACTAATCTTGGAAATCTTAGAGCTAATCCTTTTCCGTCTTTTTCTCCGCACGTATGTATAGGAGAAACAGTAATCTCATCAAATGCGATTTCAACTACATATTTTGGTTTTACCCAAACATCTGCTTCCAGTTTATAGCTCAGATCAGCAGGAGGTTTAGGGGTTTTTATTTTACTTAATTCTTTTTCCAAGAATTGCATTTCCTCTTCAGTAAATCCGCTTCCTATTTTTGCAATTGTTTCAAATTTATTTTCATCTGGATTGCAGACTGCAACTAAAAGTCCTCCAAATTTGAATTCTGCTCTTGAACCTTTACCTCTATAAAATCCTACAATTACAGCTTCTATTGTATCCATTGATGTTCCATATGATTTTTTCAATTTTATCCATGCGAACTTTCTTTTTCCTGCAGTGTACGGTGAATTTAGATCCTTAGCCATTATTCCTTCTAGATTTTCTCCAGTATATTCTGCAAATAATTTTTCCAATTGCTCTGGTTTTTTTATGATCGTACATTCGCTAGATTTTAATGGGCCTTTGGGAAATATTTTTTCCAACTTAGCTCTTCTTTCCTTGTATGGCTTTTGTGTGAAATCTTCTCTATCTACAAAGAGAATATCAAATACGAATAAGTTAATTGGAAATTCCTTAGATGCCTCTTCTATTCCGTGCTTTCTTCTTCTATGCATTGTTTCCTGGAAAGAGAAATACCTTTTCTTTTTCACATTGAATGCAAGTGCTTCTCCTTCAAAAATAATTTCTTTTTCTTTTAATTTTTTTATTGCCTCAACTAAATCAGGAAACATATGTGTGAGATCTTCTAATTTTCTTGAATAAATGTAAACTTTTTCTCCTTTCTTATGGCACTGTAATCTTAATCCATCAAACTTAGGTTCAACTGCGCACTCCCCTAGCTTTTCTACAATTTCTTCTGGACTTGGAAGTCGCTCAGCAAGTGCAGGCATTAAGGGCTTGAATGGCTGGACTTTGAATGAATCAATTCTTTCCGGGGTTTCAAAAAAAACTTTGGATACATGACCCATATCTGCGCAAATATTGTATGCTCGTTCTAAAGATTCTCTAAGTGATTTATCTCCTGTTTTATATGTAGAAAGTGCATCTAAAATTGTTGGATCCCCAATTCCTAATCTTAATTCCCCAATTACAAATCTAACTATGAATCTTGCTTCCAATGGATTTGCATTATTCAGTAATTCTGTGAGTAATTTTATTTTCATTTCCTGCGAGCCAGTTCCTGAGGATTTTGCAATTTTTACAAATGCATTGTAAATGTAAATTACATCCATATCCTTGAATGTAAGGGATTGCTGTTTCTTTTTAGTTAGGAGTTCTTCTGCTGTGAGTCCTAAATCTCCGGATTTTACATACCTCTTTTCTACTTCTGATTTTGAATATCCAGAAGCAGTTGCAATTGCACGGATTGCAAATTGCTCTCCTAAACCTAATTCTATTCCATCGTATGGGGGTGCTAAAATTCCCTGCAAAAGATAAACTAATTTATCAATTTCTTCTGAGCCTGTTTTTTTGAATAATTCAGCTAGAATACCTGTCATTTCTATTCTTCCTGAACGCTGTTCGATTTCGGAAAAAACATTTGCAACATCTGAGAAAAGAAGCATAGAAAAGATAGAGAAGAAAGAATTTAAAAAATTAGATTAAGTCTAATCGCCCAACTCTTGAAAGCAAATAAGGATAACGTTCATGAACTGAAGATCCTGATTGCTCACCTACAATTGGCCTCAATGCATCGTTCAAAACATTTGCAGAAATATGAATTAGTTGAATCCCTTCTAATTTAGAGGTATACCAACTAAGATCATCTTGAGGTGCAGAAAGAAGAACCAAATGTGCATTAAAACCAAGTTCCTGTAATTTTTGAACCAATGCAACCTTGCTGTTAACAGAAGATTCCTCGTCATTATCTGCAATTACAATATTAATATGAGTGCTATGGCCGAAGTTTTTTTTACGGTTCCAAAAATGATTGAATTTCTGTCTAAGTTCAGTGTCTGGATTCTCTGTTATTCCTGCAAAAAGAGTTTGCATATCTATTGTATAGAATTCTGACACATATGCTACTAGAGTCTCTGCCTTTTCCTGAATAGTTGGATGTAAAACCATTGGTGCAAGAAGGGTTATTTTTCCATTGTTAAAAGATACTGTATCTAATACTCCTAATCGAAATAACTGTTCTAACCTTAGTACAATTGTTGAGGCACCAATAGAATGGCCGATTATATGTAACGGAATTCCATTGAATTCTTTGTATTGGTCTGTTAAACCACCCAAGAATACAACGGTTTCATCTGCAAAAGAAGTTGGAGAAAGAACTACTCCTGAATTCCTGGCTGCGTACTCCCTAAGGAGAGTTAAACCTCCGCTTGCTACTTTCAAATCAGCGTCCTTAAGCATATCCAAAATAGTTTGTACTGATTTGAATCGATTAAATTTAATCGCAAGAATATTTCCTCGATCAGTTACTTGTTTTAAATGGCCAAATGCAATATCTCCTCTTGGTAATCCTCCTATAAATGCCTTAACTTTTCTTGGGCTGGTTTTTGTAGGCATTACTAATCCATATAAAACTGGAGTGCCTCTCTGCTCAACTAATTTCAATTGAATATTACGAGTCATAATTACACAATAGTTATATATTACCACAACTATTTATAAATGTTCATTCGATTAAAGTAACTCTCATCGTGCCTATTCTATTTGGGTCTTTAATAACCACTTCCACAACGGGACAAATTTAATTTTTTTCCCATTTATTTTTTCTTCCCCTTCGTAATCCCAGGTTACTACTAAAAGTTTGTTGCATCTAAGTTCCTTGCTTGCTTTTAACAGTGCCTTTACCTCTCGCGTCTTCACATCCAGATCGTCTATATCATAACAAACTTGCAGGAGCTCTTTAACTCTTGGTCCTGATTTAATAATAAAATCTACTTCTTGCTGTTGAATATTTTTCCAATAATAAAGCTCTAATTTGGAATCAAGATAATGGTTTGAGCGAAGTAATTCAATCGCAACTATGTTTTCCATGACCCTTCCCATGTTTTCTGAAAATTGAAATGAAATATTGTTTATTATCCCTGAATCGATGCAATAGACTTTCTTGGGGGCTTTCATCTGCTCTTTTAGTTTGAATGAAAACCGATTTATAAGAACTAAAAGATAGGAAGATGTTAGATAAGAAATATATTTGCTTATAGTGTGCTCGTTTTTGACCCTTGTTTGTTCTCTCAGTTTTCTGAAGGTTATCTCTTTGCTGAAATTTGAAACTAGGATTTTGGCTAACTCTCTCACTTTGTCAGGATCTTTAATTCTGTTCTTTCTTATTACGTCTTTTTCAATTATGTCGTTATAAATTCTTGAGGTGAACTTATACCCGAATTTATAGGCTTCAGGAAATCCGCCGATTTCTAAATACGACCTTAGATGATTTTTAATTTCTGCCGCGAATTTCGTTAAATAAATTTCTTTTTTATCAAATACTACTCCGTGATAGGACAAATATTCAGAGAAAGAAAATGGAAAGAGAATAAAATCCAGGTATCTGCCAGTCAACTTAGTTGCCATATCTCCGGAAAGCAATGTTGCATTGCTCCCAGTAATGATTACTTTTTTAGTTCTCCTTAATCTATTTGCAAAAAGCTCCCAGCCTACGACATTTTGTATCTCGTCTAAAATGAGGTAATCGACATAGCCATAAAGCCCATAAAATGCTTGTAAAACATCGTCCAGTTCAGAACTCTTCAATCCAAAAAGCCGTTCATCATCAAAATTTATATATCCAAATTTTCTCCCCTTAAGCAGAGAAAGCGATAGGAAAGATTTTCCGCTCCGCCTAATCCCAAGAATTGCTAAGATATTGGGGTATTTTATAGTTGCAAGCAATCCTTCGTTTCCCACTTCCCTACTAATAATCCTCTCTGTCTCAAAGGCATCTTTATACTCCTTTTCCTGGGTAATTATAACTTTTTTTATCAGTTCTGTCTGCATACTATTATAATGACATACATATTTAAAAAGTTTGCTGTTTTAATAGCACACTTATAAGAGTTCCCCTCGTGCCTGCCCTATTTAGAAGCTAGTTCTTTTATGATATCTTTATTTGCTTTGAGTATAAATTCCACTAACTTTTGTACGTACACTGCCCCTTCTTTATAATTGACCATGTTTTTTTTCATTTTACTACCTAACTATATACTCCTGTAAGAATTGTTTTATAAGAGTTTTTATTTCATTTTCTTCTTTGTTACATTCAACAAGTTTTGTTATTTCCCATGCTCGTTTAGGAGCTACAACCGCATTAACGTTAATTGGAATTGGAACTGCGGTAAACTTATTAGTACTGAGTCTATTCACGTATGTCTCAATATTAACGTGCAATAAAACTAGCGCTGCAAGGTACGCAGTACTTTTATTTCCTTCAATAAACGGATGTTGACATCCAATATAAAAGAAAGTTTCAGTAGACACATATAATGCATTATCCAATGGGCTACTTTTGTACTTATGTGCCCTGAACTCCAAAACATCACAAAGATGAATTAATGGCGCTTCGCTTCTCAATCCATGAGGATCAGTTCTGCCTAAGGATTTTCTAAATTTAATTATCTGTCTATTTAAATCGATTAAGAAATCTTTTGTAGGAATAACTATTCCATTAGAAAGTGTTTTTAGAGGGTATGCCTTTTCAAAAGCCATTTATAAGAGTTCTCCCCGTGCTTGCTCAATTTGGATTCTTGCAACATCCTGCTTTCTTCTAAAATCCGGAAGAACTGAATTAGAAAATCTTAAGTGCAATAATTCATGGAATATCTCTTCCATTAAAGAGAAATATTTTTCTGCTTGTTTTTTCTCTCCTTTTCTTAGGTGCTCATACATTTCTCTCTTTAATTCTCCAGTACAATCTAGTAATCCATTCAAATAAGGAACAATTGGAGAATCTAATTTCTTAAAGGAAGGAATAACTTTTCCTTCAGTAACTGCAAGCAATACTGCTGCTTCTACATATTCCTGGTAAATATGGTCAACATGCCTGTAATATTCCTCTCCGTATTTGCTTACTTTTTCCAGAAGTTTTCCTGCTTCTTCCAGGTTTTTCTTTGCCTCTTTTGTATCCTTTGCATGAATGCATTTTATACAATTAGCACAGAACCTAACTGCACTTCTGCTTCCTACAATTAATTCATCCAAAGTTTTTTCTTTTCTTGTAAGCTCTTTTTCAATTTCTTCAATTCCAATACTTAAACTCATTAAAATCACTAATTAATTATCAAGGATTGCAAATTAAATACTATCTTCTAAGGTTTTTAGCGATTATTCTTAGTATATACCGAGAGCGCTCTCTTCAGCATTACTTAAGACCGCTAATGCCAGAACTAAGTTTTATATATATTATATTCGATTAAAGAAACGTGAATAATATGATTATTATACTTTCTTTAGGCGGAAGTTTGATGAATACTGAACATGGAATCAACCAGAATTACCTGGAAGAAATAAAAAAAATAATTGAAAAAAGCCCGCATAAATTCGGAATAGTCACTGGCGGAGGGTATGCTGCAAGGCAGTATGTCCGTGAGGTAAAAAGCAGGCAGGGAAATGATTTTGAAGCAGATGAGGCAGCAATTGAGGCAACCCAGGAAAATGCAAAAGCAATGATTAAAACTCTTGGAAAAATTGCTTATCCAAAGGTTCCTAAGGATTTTAAAGAAATAAGAAAAGCTTTTGAAAAACATAAAATAATTGTAATGGGCGGATTGCTCCCAGGAATGACTACAGACAGTGATGCTGTGCTTCTAGCAGAATGCTTGGAAGCAAAAAAGCTCATAAATATTTCAAATGTGGATGGAGTGTATAATAAGGATCCTAGAAAAGATCCAACTGCAAAAAAATATCATTTTCTTACTCATGAGGAATTAGTTAATTTAGCATTTGAAGCAGATAAGAGAATTGCTGGAACTCATTTTGTGTTTGATTTGCTTGCTTGTAAATTAGCTGGACGGTCTAAAATAGAATTGCATTTTGTGAATGGAAAGGATTTGATTAGTGTGAGGAATGCAGTTGAAGGAAAAGAGCATAATGGAACAATTGTAAGATAAAGAATAATTGGATTACTATTTTCTTTTTAACTTTTCAATTAATTCATTAATATTTTTTTGTTCTAATGCCGAATTTACTTTATTAGGATATTTCCCATACGGAAATCTGCGTTTAAAAGAAAGTAGGTAAAGAAGTGGTTTGAATATGAAATATGCTCTTGATGCTGCTTTTGGTGGAACAGCAATTGACTCAACTTTTTTAATATTTTCTAAAAATGAGATAGCACTACTTATTGCATAAGAATCTCCTCTTTTAATTTCTGTTTCATCTATCACGTTGGGCGCATAATAAGAAACTGGTAAAAATAGATTCGAATCCATTTTAGAGTATCTATCTAAGACCATTGCCCAAAACCAGGAGGGAAGAAATACTAATGGTTCTGAAAAATAGGAGCTTTTTTCTGATTCTTTTTCAGAACTTAGAAAACCATTAATGTAAAAATCAACAAACTTTTCTAATTGTAGACTGTCTTTTGAAAGTTTTTTTGAAAGAAGCCATTCAGTTAAATTAGACCTGAATATGTTCGGGATCGTTCCTTTTTTGTATTTGGATTCGTATAGTTCTAGTAACTCATCCAGATTTTTTGCCTTATGCGGGTAGACAATAAAAAAGGTAAATAAATGTCCTATAAGGCCAAGAAGGGAAAGAGGCACGAAAATAATTAGAAATATATCAAGATAGCTCCGGATACCATAATCTAGTTCTTGTAGATATAATAATCGCATAATTGCTATACGAAACCAACTAATTCATGCTAACTAATACGTTGGTTTCGATATGT
>CAYYPF010000031.1:0-10120 GCA_964473475.1 Microcaldota archaeon
AAACATCTTGCAGGATATGCTTTTTATCGCGGTTTTTCAACCAGGAAAGGATAGGGACACGGATTTGGTATTTTTCAAAAAGTTCCAAGAATCTATTATACAAATGGCCTTCTATCTTCAGATGCTCAGCTTGACCCTTGCACTCGTTTTTGATAACATTCCAATCAAAGTCTGGTTTTCCCCTTACCAAGAGTTCAATATCATCAATATCTCTCGGCCGATCAGTTATTGCTTTGAAAAGAGTGATGTCCTCATTTGATAATAAGTTAATGGTAAGTTTATCTAGCGCGCCATATATAGTAACTCGTCTTTTCATATCTTCTGATAAAACAAGCATATCACAAACTTTTATGTAAAACAAATCAAAACCAGCATTTTCCGGATGACGCAAAATAGAGTATGCACCTAGTTTTTCATAAACAGTATCAACGCTAACTGTTACTGTATAACCCAAGGAGAGAAGCTCTTTTTCAAATAACTTACGGTCCTTCTTTGAAGTGAAAATAGCGTCAACATCTTTAGTGTTCAACTTCAGCTCCCTAAGGCACATGGCACAACCACCAATAAGGTAAACTGTAATCTCTTTTGGTATCTTTTTACCAACCGCTTGAAGGTCAGCCAGTAATTTTTCTTTCCCATATAGTTTAGGTTCGCTCATAATCTCGCCTTATTTCCTCATAGTCCTTATATCTTGGTAAAAATTCTGCTCTTTTCTGGCCGTTTGTTTTTAGGAATTCAGAAATTGCATTAACTTCGTTCTCAACTTTATAAAACAGAGGTAATTTTTCTAATTTTTTAAAGTTCAGTCTATTTAGATACGCAAAAAGCATGCACAAGATCATGTTTCTCTGATGGTCTAAGGAAAAGACCAGAGTATGCAGGAATACTTCTTCTTTAGTTGGTTCTCGATCAAAACTAACAAAATATTTGTGGCTGGGTTCAAAAATCATGATGTCGTATTTGTAAAATAAACTAAATCCGGTCTTAACAAAGTTTGGGATTTTTTCCTGAGCAGACGTAATGAAAACAATGTCTCCGAATATTTTGTGTTCTTTAAACTCTATTCCTTGGGCAGATAAGGAACCCAAAAAATGAGCTATGAAAACCGATTTTAGTAGATTTACCTTATCCTTTTCCGCGTCCCTTAGCCTATAACACCCTATCTTGGGCTGATAGACTAATAGTACATCTTGGAGTTCTTTCAGAATTCGTTTTACTGTGGATTCTGAATAACCAGTAACTAATCTTAATTTTTTGGAGGTATCATAGTTCTCAGATACTTGAAATAATAGATTTAGCCTCATTCCCCAAAAAACATTGACTAGTCGATCTTTCCCATACCAATCTAGGAAATTTTTTATTGCGTTTTTTAGAGTTCCATCTATTGTAATTTTTTCGTATCCCTTGCGTTGCTTCAGGACTTTTTTATCTATTAATTGTTTGACAGAAATAGAAACTTTGCTAAGGGGCATTCCTGTTGATCTAGAGATTTCACTAGGCTTAGCTTCAGTTTTTGATAGGAACACTAGCACTTTCCAAGCATTTTTTGTTAGTTCTGGAAAAACCTTCATAGTATCAAATTCAGTAATAAAAGCTTATAAATATTACGTTTTTTGATACTAAGAAGTAAAAGCACTCTTGATCGGTACTGAGTACAACAGCTAAATCATGTGGCTTTTGCCACAAGCTCTCGAAGTCCGAATGAACGCCACTGCGTTCATGGGGTGTTGAAAAATCGCATCGATTTTTCATCATCTTTGAATTTCAAGATACCTAAGAAGATAGAGCATATGAGGAATACCCAGTCCAGACTGAGCGGTACAATAGTCTATAACAAGAAAGCTCTCCGTAGAACGGCAGAA
Organism: Microcaldota archaeon; assembly: GCA_964473475.1. Taxonomy (GTDB): domain Archaea; phylum Micrarchaeota; class Micrarchaeia; order Anstonellales; family Bilamarchaeaceae; genus CAYYPF01. Next base: position 1,863 of record CAYYPF010000031.1, read on the forward strand.
GTATAAGATACGAATGGCTGAAGGAAGCTCAGTATATACTAAGTAATACCAAGTCCAGACTGAGCGATCTTCAACTGTGAAACAGTTGAATGAGCTAGAGAACATTTCGTTCTCTGGATCGATTGGCAATGCCTGTCCTCGCGAAGCGACAAAGCCCGTCCACGAGTACATACTCAGACTAGGGCGGCCAAGTTGCCTAAGAATGAAATAATACAACTGAAAGCGCTCTCGGTAGATACTAAGAATAACTGCTAAAGGCCTGGGAAGATGTAAAATAGAAGAAACACTTAGACCATGAACATTCCTTTCAAAGAAATCTCCAATAATAGTTTTCCAAGAAAGAATACTGCAAATGCAATGAACAATAAGAATGGAATTGAAGAAAAGCCTTCAGATTCTTTTCCCTTAGAGACTACACCTGCAGTTAGTGCTCCAAAAACAGCTGTAACAAATATTGCTGCAATAGAGAAGTAAAATACTAGTTCTGGAGAGATTACAGCGCTGCCTTTCAAAATAGGAACGTATGCTGAAAGCTCTTCTGAACTTGCCCCTGTTTTGGCTTTCATATCTGCAACCATTTTTATAAGGAAATTAGAAACTGCATAAAGAAGGGGAGCACCGAATGCAACTGCAGCAAACACGAATAATTTATAGATTAAAACTGTTGCAGAAACTTCTTTTTTTATTGCCTCGAATCTTCGAATGTCCAATGCAGTAGTTTCTAAAAGTTCAGCCAGGTTTCCTCCAGAGTGAACCCCTTCTACGATTAATCTGATCGTCTTGGCTAATGGTTCTGAAGGAACCCGCCTGGCCAGATCCATAAATGCATCAGTAAATGGAGTTCCAGTAACTGTGGCTTTTGCTGCGCGGTCGATTTCTTTTGTAAGTGGGCCAAATTCTTTTCTTGCAGAGAGTATAAGCGCGCGATCAGGAGTAAGACCACTTCTTATATTACTTGACATTAGAGTAAGAAAATCTGGAAGGCAGTCTTCAATCATTGAAATTCTCTTATTAGAAGTAATAAATAATGCGCCAAAAATAACCAATTCAAAAATAAATAATGAACAAAGAAATATCAGAAAAAATATCATGATTGAGCCATTAAAAAATAATAACCCAAGGCCTAATCCAAAAAGAACTCCGAAAGTAGCAATGTTTGAAAGGAACTCCTTGGCATTAAAATTAAGATCGCAGGTATAAAGCAATTTTTGGGTTTTTTCCTCAAAGCTCATAATGCCACCTTAGGTCTTCTGCTCTTTATGAGCCCGATAAACATTATCTGAAAGACCATTAAGAATACTAAAATAACTACGAAAGTAACCTCATTAATTGGAATATCCACGAATGTAGACATTATCATTAAGAATACTAATCCCATTGTCGGGGCAATCACGCACATAAGCATGTAAAAAAGAGCAAGTGGATTCAACTGTGAACCATAGTTCCTAATAGAGATTCTTTGTTCATCAGAAAGAAATTCGACCATATCCTTCAGAACTGTGCCTATGTTTGCACCAGCTTTATTTGAGTTTGCCAGCTGCCAGATAACCCTTCTGTAATATGGAGAAGGATTTCTTTTTGCACTATCCTCAAGCGCTTCTGTGAGCTCCCTTCCACTTCTAACTTCTTTTATAATTTTCTTAAACTCTTTGCTTATTCCCCCATAGTCAAAATTAGGATCCCCATACTCTTCACTTATAGAAACCATTGCATCAAATAGTGGCACCCCTGCATTTGTTTGAATCATCAGGTGCCTGGTAGCGAATAGAAGATTTCTCTCAAGCTCTTCTTTTTTCTTAGTTGAGGTCCATTTTGGAAAAAGCATTGTGTAAAAGAAAATTGCAAGAGCAAAGAATAGAGAAATTGCACAAATGAGCAATCTGGTTTTCAGATCTCCAAGAAGCTCAAGTCTGAACGCCCACATGCCAAGCAATAAAAGAATAACTGAAAAGTAAATTGAAAAAGAAACAAGTGCTCCGCCTAAATAATTCTTGCTATCCAGCTTGCTTCCGATTTCTTCAAGTTCTGAATCCAAAGAAGGGAAAAATTTTACAATGAATGAGGAAATAGGAATAAAACCACGTATTAGGGATTTGGCTGTTTTATAAGGAAAGGGCATAAACGGAACTGATTCGGTCATCGAACTCATTTTCCATGCACCAGCTTCATAATTTTAGAAGGATCATCATAGTATCTAGAGATTACATCCCCTACTTTTTCCACACTGTTAATATCTTTTTTAATCATCCAATCAAGAATATTCTTTTTCTCTGTAAGGTTCTGCTCGATTTCTCTATCAGTCATATTTACGTATGTCTTTATTGATCCCATGAATCGCGTGCTTTTTTCCTCTTGAATTAATTTGTCTCTTGCAGCTCTCCACCTATAAATTACTTTTGCACGTATACCTTCTTTCTCTTCTGAAGGAAGAATTTCCCCGATTTCAAATATCCTTCTCTTCTTAGTTCTTCGATCCCTGTACATTGCAGTTATCAAGTGGAGAGACTCCATCATTACTGAGGGAATATTTATTGGAGGATTGGTTAATCTCCTGATTGTTTCTGAAACAGTTTCTGCATGCAGGGTTGCATAAACTGAATGCCCGGTGTGCATTGCTTCGAACAACACCTGCGCTTCCTCTGCCCTTCTAATTTCTCCTACAAGTATCCTATCTGGCCTCATTCTTAAGGAATTAACCATTAAGTCCAGCATGTTTATTTCCCCTTTTCCTTCACTGGTTGCTTCTCTCACAACCAGGGGAACCCATTGAAGATAGGAAGGCAAAACAATTTCCCTTGTTTGCTCTATGCTTACGATTCGCTGGTTCTGGGGGATAAATGCGCAAAGAACATTCAATAGACTGGTTTTCCCTGCACCAGTACCTCCAGAAACAATCATGTTCATTTCATATTGGATTGCAAGCCAGAGCAAGGCTGCAACCTCAGAAGAAATTGTGTTGATTTTTATGTAATCTACAATAGTCCAGGGCTTTCTTGCGAATTTTCTAATTGTGATGGTATTACCAAATGTAGAAATTGGCTGCAAGGTTGCATTTACACGGTCTCCACTTGGAAGATATGCATCCAATAGAGGGTGCTGTGTGTTAATTTGCCTCCCTACATTTCTTGCAATTGAACTCGAGTAATTCCAGGTTTGGACTTCTGAGGGGAGGTACATGTTGGAAATAATCCAACCGTATTTTCTATGATAAACCCACACTGGTTCTTTGGAACTATTTATACAAATTTCCTCTAACCAATCATCCTTGAGCATGAATTCAAAATCTCCGAGTCCAAGCATTTCCTGAACTAACTTACCGCACATTAGGTCTATTTTCTTAGGAGAAAGATGCGGCATCTTTTGGGCAAGCATCTCTTTCCCCATCTCAGTAAATCTTTTCTTTAGTTTCTCAACCATAGTTATGTCTAATGCTTCCTGGCTGGATATTGAAACCTTTTTCAGAAGATCATTTTTTATATCATCTAAAAATGCCTTGCTTGCAGGTTCTAGTTTAGGAACAGTCAAAACATACGTATGTAATTTTGCATCTTTTTTCTTTACAATAGAAACACTTGCCTCAATAGAATCAGAAACTATTGCATATGTTTCCTCAACCTTATCCCCTTCCATGTTCTATCCTCCTAAATTCTGCCCCTCCAAAAAACGAGTATTTCATATCCACTAAGTGGTGCTTATGGAGAGACTCTCCTAACTTTTCAACCGTTTTTAGTGAGATTCCCAATTCTTTTGCGACCTTTCTTGCAGAAACTTTTCCATCCCTTTCCACTATTGAAAGTACCTTATCCAACTCAGTTCCTACTACGGAATCTGGACTAATATCATGGTTAGCTAATGCCTTCTCAGATTCCTCTTTTGCAAATTCCTTGAGGAAAAACTTTGTAATATCGCTACTCCTAATGATGCCTACGACTTTTTTATTTTCAATTACAGGTATACAACTTACTGCTGTGATTATCTTTCCAATAACCTGTAAAATTTCCTGGTTTGGAGAAAGAGTAAACTGAGGTTTTTTTACGATGTCTGATGCGATAGTCTTCTTAAGTTCTTCTATAGGAGTTGGTTTATTCTTCATCCAGAGAAATTTGAATTCTTTTGGTTTGAAATACTTTGCAATTAATAGATCACTTACTAGACCTATAAACTCCCTATTATCAAAAACTGGTGCTGAATTAATATGCTTCTGCCTAAAGATTTTAACTATATAATGGAGCGTATCATCTGCCTGTAAAGAAATGAAATGTGTCCTCATTATATCCTTAACTTGCATCCATGATTACCGATCCAACTTTTTCTCCATTCACTCCAGAACTAACATTTATAACGTTGGTTCCCATTTCTATGTAAGAAGTACTATTCAATTTAATTATAATATTTAAATACATATCTAAATTATACTCGATTAAAATGGACGCTGGAGAACTAATTCTAATTGTCATCATTGAACGGTTATAGGAATTGAGAAGTTGGAGTCCAGAGGAAGCATGCTTATCCAGATATTTTGTAACTGAACATGTACCATTAGTTCCCTGGAATCCAATGTGGAAATAAATTGAATTTAGATCGCCTTCTGAAAGCTCGGAAATTGAACTCCAGTTTAAGGAAGGGGTATCTGCCTGGGCAATTACTAAAATATCATACCCATATACCTGGCCAGTACTGGAAGAGGTGTTTTGAGGAGTAATGCTTATTGTTCCATTTGAATATCCCCGGATGCTATCGATTACTATATTTTGAGGTTGGATATACAGCCTTGGTCTTATTGCATCAGTGGCATCTATAGCAGTATTGACTGTTCCGTATGCTTCTATGAATTGTTTGAATGCAGAAACATCTCCTTGATAATTTGCATATTTAGATGTATTCAGGAATAGGGAAAGGTTGTTTCCAGTATAAGTAAAATTGAATGCTTCATTAGATAATATTGTTTTTAGCCCGTAAGAAGCTGAATCAAACTGCGCATTTATTCTTTCAAAAGTAGAAAGAGGAATTAGTATAGAGGTTAATGAATTCGAGTATAATGAAATTGAGATGGTTAGATTTAGGAATGCACTTGCAACTAGGAATATGTATAATGTAAACAGTAATCCTTTTTTATTTCTTAGTCGTTCCATAAATTTAACCTTACAAATCCGTAATATTTTACTGAACTGTTTTCAAACACTAAGAATTCCCTTTGTGCGTGTGCAAGTTTAGTTACTGTTGAATATGTATAGCCTATTGAAAAATTACCGGATTTCTCAAAACCTTCTGAGTAGGTGTAGTATTCAAGCTCAAGATTCCATAAAACAGAGGAAGGGAGTGTGGAATTTATAGAAATATTCAAGTACGAAGAATTCAATGTTGAAAGATCTCCGGACTTGTCAAGCACAATAAGTAGGTCATTTGCCTGCTTTTCCAAGGTAATTAGTGGATAGGGATCGCTCTGCGCCTGGGCAGAAAGAAAGGAAAATGTTGCCAGGAATATTGATATTACTGCTACAGAAAGAACAGAATCAAGAGAAAAAATAAATCCCTTACTCATAAATCATCAACCTTACCCTTACCTTTTCTCCATTGAGAACTGCGAATCTGGTTAGAGAAACAATTTGTTCAGAAAGCGTTGAATTGCCTGTTTGATAAAGCCGATTTCCAGTTAAATCTTCTACATAGAAATAAAATTGAGAGTGTATTCCCAGTACTTGAATGACATTTGTATAGCTCATATTGATGAATTTTTCAAGCTTTGATTCACTTAGCACGTTTGGGGAGGAAACCAAACCAATCATCTGCACACTTGAGGGATTCTTCTCCCAATTATATGGAATTCCCTGGCTCTTCAAAAGAATATCTGAGAGTGAGATCGCACTGGATTCCAGTTTATTTTTTTCAATTGATTTATTTAAATCCAAAATATCCACGAACCTAAATAATGTAAGAAATGAGAGCAGCAGTACAAATATCAAAACAGCAAGCACCATATCCAAAGAGTTTATCTGGCCTTTTCTATGGATCAATTATAAGCACCCCATTGTAATTTCGTACAGTTGCAGTTTTTGAGAGCTGGAAGAATGCTGAACCTGAAGAGTTTGTAATATTAGGAGTAAGAAGATCGCAGCCAACTCCTTTGGATTCATAATCTATTTTCACCAGCTTGCTAGTTCCTACAATCCAGATTGAGTAATTTTTATAATTTAAATAAATAGGAAGATCAAATTTGAAAGAAGAATTTCCTTCTAAAGAAACAAAAGAATTTAAGGAAGAGGCAACCTGAAAGCAAAGGCTAGTTGCTTGTGTATAGTCTGAGAGTGAACGGCTTTCATTAAAATATGCAAAATAGATTGCAAGTGAGATGCCGAATAATATTAACACTAATGTGAACATCGCTAAAAATTCTGTTCCTGCTTGTGCCTTCAAAAAATTCACCCAGCATTTAACATTGTATAATCTAATAATCTGGTGAAGATTAAACTTCCATTAGTAGTGAAATAGGTTGGATTTGTTGGTCCAAAGATAAGTACTCCTGAACCATCTCCGACAGAAATCCGGGTATCATAATTGTAAATTGAAGCTAGGTTTGTTCCAGTATATGTAGAAAGATAATAAATCTTCTGAGCAGCAGATACGACTGTGATGTTGCTTCCAACAGAAAAGTCTTGAGTGACATAATTTGATGCACGAATTTTTAGTTTATCAGCATTTGATGAAGCTCCAGAACTACCAACGCCCATATTTTGAGGCCCGAAATTCATTCCATCTCCTGCAAAAATAACATAATTTCCTGCAGCTACATAATTAGAATATATTTCATAAAGATCAGCGTCTGAATTTGGTGCATTTGCCATGAATACGCACCGATATTGAGAAACATTTACTGAACCAGCAGTCAGGTCTGCCCTTGAAACAAAGTTTATGGACCAACTAAAACCTTCTTTAGAATCATGAGAAGCAATCCAAACCAGCCACTTATTTTCATCATTATCTGCTCCGGGAGAAGCAGAGTGAGAAACAAATAAAATGTCTGCATCATAGCCACTTTCCCCTTCTCCAGGACCTGGAGTAGCAGTGGCATTTACCAAGAACGAATAGGAACTAGATGAACCTAGATTAGAAACTGAATCAGTACATCTTAATCTTACAGTATGCGTACCTGCGCCTAAAGTTCCAATATTTAGAGTAATATTCTCACTTACGGAATTAAATAATCCATCTGTTGCACCCATATTGTTCCATATTCCAGAATAATCAATTTCCAAATCGCAGCTGGAAACCGCACTTCCTCCTGTGGTTGCATCACTTCCCACTCCAGTTATAGTAATTGGAGTAGTAATTCTTGGAGAATCTGGAGAATGAGCTATATTACTTACAATTGGCCCAAGAAGATCTGGACCGCCTGCAAGCGTAACAAAAACTGTAACTGAAGTTGCGCATTCGCTCTCATTGCTTCCACTCACAGTTAAAAAACCAGAATAAGTTCCAACTGTTTGATCAATTGGAATCTCAAAATCCAGATCAATAGTATCTGACTCTCCAGCACCTAAAGAAGCGCCATCAAAAACCTCTGCAGTTACTAGACCAGCTATTTGCCCAAGAGAAGCATTAATTCCACTAATAAAAAAATCTCCAACGTTTTTTACTGTGACTGAGGAACTGCTTGAACCACCTTGCTCAATAGTTTTTGTAATTGAAGCAGGATCGCAGGTAAGATCAGCATCTCCGAATTTTATTTTTCCATTTGAAAGTGCTGTTACTGTTACATCCTGCGGACCTGAGAATTGTGGAAGTGACCCGACTAATTGTGCTTTTGTATTTGCAAAAACATCTGAATCCCCACTGGAAAGAGAAATACGGATCTGAATTGTGCTGTTCACTACTCTTGCGTATCTCATTCCTTCAGGCATATAAACAGTTACAACGTCCTTTGAACCTGGACCTAATGCGTATACGTAATCTGCGGCATTTGCAAGCTTATTTATTGTATCCTGGGCTTGGGAAACCCTGGTATTATCAGTAGCGAAACTAATTGAAAAATAAAAAATGATTGCAATAAATGCGAGCCCCAGTGAGGTTATAATTATTTGTTCAAGAGCAGACTGGCCTCTTAAAGTTTTGGAAAAAACTTTAATGAGCTTTTGGTCGCCTTTTTTAAGACCAAATGATTTACGGTACATGAGTATGTATATTCTGCGTATTTTAAAAAGATTATATAAAAAAGGAAAAACACAGATATAAAGAAATAAAAAAGGAAAGCGCCCTCACTA
>CAYYPF010000032.1:0-9957 GCA_964473475.1 Microcaldota archaeon
CAAGACCTTCAAGACCTTCAAGACATTTAGTATCTCCAATATTGTCTGAGTAGTGCCAATCAAGACCTCCCAGACCTCTAAGACCAAATAATTAATGTCTATGTTGGCTTAGCAGTACCAATCAAGACCTCAGGACCAACTGACTGCCGTTTGCCTTTTAATCCTTTTCCTATATTCGCTTATAAGGGAGACCATGTCCAGTAAGCAAGAACTACAAAAGCTAATCTCACTCACCTTTGATGAGAGCCCAGAAGTAAGAAAAAAGGCAGCTATTTCTCTTTCAAGAATAGATGATGATCCAGGTGCAATGTTCGCCTTAGTTGAATTAGGTTATGATAAAGATCCTTCAGTCAGGGATGTTGCAAACAGAATTTTAGATAAGAAAAAGACTACCAAAAGCGAAGTAATGTCCTTCTCAGAAATTTTTTCATATAAACCACAAGAACAAAAGGAGAGTGAAGACGTAATTACAGAAAAAAGGAGAAGAATCCTTTCTCCAATTGAACGAATATTCGAAAGAAAATTAGGAAAGGAGAAAGCAGAAATTGTAAAAAAGAAAATGATACCTACCTTGGAAAAGGTATATATGCGAAACAGGATAGAACCGCAGCAAAAGACAGAAGTTATGGAAACTGAAAGAAAAGAAGCACTTCAACAGTTCCTTACTACTTATTTAGATGCAATTTCAGATTTAAATGGTTCCAGTTCAGAAATTTCAGAACAAACCCATTTGGAGGAGGAAGAGCTCACACATGTAGAATCTGCAGACTCAATTGATCTTTTAGACAATGTTTCTGCTACTGGAGAAGCAAGAGATAATGTAGAAAATATAATGAAGGAAGTTGATTCAGTAAAGGAAGAAACACCTGAAGAATTAGATAATAAATTCTTCAGTGAAGCACCAGATACCTTGGTTAAGCGCGCTTATGAAGTAATGATGTATTCTGGAGGAGACCAGAAGATGATGAAAAAAGAAATGAGGCGCATGCTCAGGAGTGCAGCACATGATATTAAACTGGCATTCAAACTTGCAAGGGAAAAGTTCCAAGAGTATAGAATTGTTAAGCTTTCAGAATTAAGAGAGAAAATGAGAAATGTTACTACTGATACGCTAATTGTCCAAACTGTAGAAGAAGTTGAATTCAAAAAAGCGCGTTCCTCTACTTCTGCAATACGAATTGTTGCTGAGGATTCCCAAGGAGGAGAAGGAGTAATATACTTATTTGAAGGGCGTGGCCAAAGCATAGAAAAAGGCATGCAAATAAAGATCGAAAAAGGGTATGTAAAGGTAATTAATGGGGAAACTGCACTTACAATCTCTTCTAGAGGAAACGTATATATTGTAGTCTAGTATTATACATCTTCTCAGGTATTTAGCAATTCTACTCAGTACCAACCTCGAGCGCTTTCTTCTATATTACTATTCGACCGCTCAGTCTAGTGGGTACGACTAACGTTATCGTTTTAATGCCCAAATCAAGTATTAAAAAACCTACTGTGTACAAAACCAGTTAATATTCCAGTTATGGTTTTGTACAGATGTTGAGAATGCAAAACATTCTCAACGACCGATTGAAGCGGAGCTTCAATGGTCCACAGAACGAAGCGTTGTTCTGTCGGACCCGAGAACGCAATGCGTTCTCTTGGTTGAGACAAAGAAATTTGTCTCAGGATGAAGAAAGATTCTACTCAATAAAGGTGGTTTTAGTGGAAGAACTTACTAAATATGAATTTGCAAGAATAATCGGAGCAAGGTCCCTCCAGCTGTCTTTAGGAGCACCCCCGCTTATAAAAAAACCAGAACCAGCAATGACTTTTTTTGATCTCGCTCAGAAAGAATTTGAGGAAGAAGTACTTCCATTAACTGTTCTAAGGAAATAATTATTTTTCTAGTGGGAATGGCCCATTAATTATTTCTATTACATAATTAACTCCAGTATCCTTTAGCAATACTCTCTTTTTCTTATCAATCCATTTAGTGCTCTCTCCGTAGCTAAATTTAACATGTACTTTATACGAATCCCTTCCAAATATTTTTTCACTTCCAATAGTTTCAAATTCAACCCAATCCAGGATCTCATCTGTAAATATTGTTTTCCACTCAACCCTCCACTTCCATCCTTCCTTAACTGCAAGCATCCAGGGTTTGAAGAAAAATACTCCACTCTCAAGAGTAAGATTAGAGCCCTCCTCATCATTTCCATTCATATTTATGCAGGAATTTCCCCCTTCCTCAGAACTAATGATTATGCAGTTTTCTCCATAATCAATTAAATAAGAAATAGTTGTGCTTATGCTTTCACTTCCATTTATCTGTTCAATTGAATAAGTATACACTTCTCCAGGAGAAAAGGTTACTCCAGAAACCTTAGATATCGGGTTCTCGTTGATTATTATTGCTTTTTTAGAATCTAATTGGTCTCCATATACAAAATATCCAACAATCATAAGCAATAGGAAAATCCCAAATGAAAAAAGAATAGTTCGTTTAATTTCCATTGACACCATCTTAAAATTATCACTGATTCCTCGCGATTTTTCCATATTTTTTATATGGTTTATCTGTAGCACTTTCCATTAAATCAAAACTAATCTGTGAGATTCTCATTCCCTTATGCAAAACTACTGTAAATGGAGAAAGATTAACTATTTCCAGTACCTGGTGGTTATCACATCCAGGTTGTACTAAAGAAGCAGTAACATGTGCTGTGAGCCCTATTCTTGCATACCTGCTTCTCCCTTCCAGCATTCCAATAATATTATTAGGAATAGTTATTTTTTCTAATGTTTTTCCCATGCACATTTCTCCTGGTCTGAGAATAATATTGTCTGCTTTTACTCCTTTTATTAGTTCCTTATAACTCTTTTTTGAGAGATCTATTGTTTTTCCAATATATTCTTCTTTGAAGAAATACCATTCATTGCTTAGGGTTAGATCTACCGAAGCAGGACCAATTTGTTCCTCCTTTAATGGCTTAATTTTGATTATTCCTTTTTTGAGATACTGCTTAATATCTATATTTGAAAGTACAGTCATAGATAACGAATCTAAGTCAACTAATTAAATATTATCGTTCCCCTATTCTATTGATGAAGATTAAGATTCTCAGGAATATAAAAAAGGATTGGGCAAAACCAGTTGAGAAAGAGCTAAAATCATTCCTAATTTCTCATGGTTTTTCAATTGTCTCCAAAAGTGCAGACATAACTATTTGTATGGGTGGAGATGGAACAATTCTTTACTTTAACCACAAACAGATAATTGAAGGTTCAATTCTCGCAATTGGAGGAGATAAAAGCCAACTGTGCCAATTAACTAAGGAAAACTGGAAGAACAAAATCCTCGATTTCTTAAAAAGAAGAAAAACCGAAGAACGGCTTATACTTATTGCAAAACTCGGAAAAAAAGAGTACTCCTCATTGAATGATGTGGTCTTGCACACCTCGGATTATAGGGTAATTGAAACTACTGCCAGAATTGGAAAATTAGATAGAACATTCGAAGGAGACGGACTAATCATAAGTACGCCCACTGGTTCAACTGCTTATGCTTATTCTGCAGGTGGGATAATTCTAGATAAAGGAATTACTGCAATAGAAGTTGTACCTATTTGCCCTTACAAGCGCGCATTTTCTCCAGTAATCGTTCAAGATGATAAAGTAATTTCAATGTATGCTGATAGAACTGCAGATTTTATTATAGATGGGATTTTCATAAAAAAACTCAAACCAAAAGAAAAAATTATAGTTAGGAAAGGCCATTATGTGCGGTTTTTGGTGTAATTATGCCTCACTACCCTTCTCCTGAAGAAATTCTAAAACGCGGTTCAATTGAAGTACGGGTAATTAACCAAGGAATGCAAAAAAGATACACGCTTATGGTTGAACTCGAGAATACTTCCTTTGGAAAAGTTTCTTTTTTAGTTTCTAAACAGCCTCTTTCTTCTGTGGAATTAGTTCGTCTAGCTGGTGAATTAAAACTCCCAATTAAGTATCAATCTACCAGAGTATTTCCTCCAGGTAAAATGATGAACGATTTCGTGTTAAAATGAATATTAAACCCAGTCAGCTTCAAGCATTATTTGTTCTAGTATTCTTAATCGGTATACTCAATTTTACAATTCAATTTTACTTCCCGATTTTGTATGTTCAATTAGGTTTTAATCCATTTCAAATTGGAACAGTTACTGCATTAGGTCTATTATCTGTATTTCTTTTTTCAACTCCAATCGGAATTTTATGCGATAGATGGGATATAAGAAAAATTCTCCTCTTTTCATTACTCTTAATTTTCATATTCGCAATAGGAATGTTTTATACAAAAGAATTTGCATTAATCTGTATTCTTGTAATTCTTTTTAGAGTGGCTTTAAACATCACAAAACTCGCACCAGATAATCTAATAATGAAACTAAATAGCTCGGAAAAAAGTTCTCTTTTTGGGAACTACCAATTCTTTGTTAGCCTTGGGCTTGCAATTGGAAGCCTTTTAGGGGGTCTAATCCTTTCAAATGGAAACTTTGGTTCAATCTTTTTATTCATTGGATTCTCAGCAGCTGTTCTTGCATTCCTAATCCCACTCATTCCTAAAGTAAAAATCCATCAAACAAAGCTTCATCAATATAAAAAAGATGTAATCAATAAAAATTTTTTTATTCTCGCTATTTTAATGTTCTTATATGCATTTCATTTCGGAGCTGAACACATTTCTTACTCTTTATTCTTAAAATATGAGTTGAATTTAAGCTTTGGAGAGGTTGGGAAATATTTATTCATTTCACTTACAGTAATGGCATTTGGTGCACTATGGATGGGCAAGATTCTGAACAAATCAAATGTTTTCACTCTTTACCCAGCTTTAATTTTTCTCTCTGGGCTTTCCCATATCCTTATGTCTACCCATAATTATTGGCTCTCCTTGCTCTTTAGATGTACGCATGAAATAGGAGACATTGGTGCCTTGATTTCCTTATTCTTAATCCTGAAAGTTCTTTCCAAAGATATTCGGATAGGGGGGAATTATGGAGTTATAAATACGGTTTCAATTTTAGGTACAATTATAGGTGCTTATTTATTTTCCTATATAGGATTCCAGTTCAGCCATGGGTTATCCCTAATAATTAGTGGGGCGCTTTCAATTATCGCTTCTTTGATTTTCTTTTTATTCTTCCAGAAGAAGCTTTCTTAGATTTCTTAGTTTTGCTCTTTTTTCCTTTTAATGTTCTATACTTAAAATAAGAATATATAACCAATCCAATTACAAGTAAAATTAATGGGACAATTACAATTAGAATATTCTTTATTCCTGCAATTAATACCACAATCAAAAGTATTCCATACAATTTGAATGCATCTGCGCCTAGTTTATTTGTGCTCTCCCAAACCTCATCATTGCTTATGGTCCAGGGAGTTCTTATTCCAATAAACCAGTTTCTCTTGCTTCTTTGCATTAGTTCTCCAGCACCATACAATAGAACCGCGATTCCTGGAATAATTACATACCGTACATCCAATTCATTTCCAAGTGCCCAAAGGATTGTGAATATATGCAATGCAAAAAAGAATATAATCAATAAGAGTATGAACCATTCATATATTCCCCTAAATTTTTCTACATTTTCCTTTAGTGGATCCATCTTTGGAAGAACTAACATTAAGATATACACCGCAACTGCAATTCCCGGCATTAAAAATAATCCAACTTCCTTTGAGGAATACCCATCTACCACTCCATTCGCATTCCAATGCGTTGGCACTGTTTCCCCTACTTTTGAATAGAAATAAATACTAATTACTATAGAAAGAAAAATAAAAAAAAGAGAAAGGGTTTGTTGTTTGTTCGTTCAAACACCTTAAATGCTTATTTTTTCTGCAAATGGGCCAATTATTGGTACTGGAACTTCTTTCTTGTTCATCCCATTGAGAATACCAAGTATTGAGAGAATTAATCCCACAGCACTAAGTATTGCTGAAACTATGCCCCAAATTCTAAACATACTTGGATTAGACCAGAACATTCCCCATAGCACATTGTAGACTATGAACCAGAGTATTGCGCACACAACGAAGATTCCCAGGCTTTGCTTTGCATGGTATTTCAATAACTTATTGTTTTTTGTTTCTTCATACAATAATGCAACCGCTGCTCCAACAATACTGAATATGTAAATTATCAATATCTACATGGTTGTATTATCTGTTTTAACTGTTTTCTCAGCCATATATACACCTCTTTAAAGCTCGTATAATATCTATAAAAACCTTTGTTTGCTGTTTTAGAAATTTAGTTCCAGACATTGTTTTTATTTCTCTCTACATCTGAACGTAATCTAAGATGAAGAACCTAAGGATCTAGCGACTTTTTCTATACCCAAAAATTTTGTTGTAAGTTGGATGGCCATAAAAATCGAGAATAATTGCGAGTATTTCGATTTCCTCATTCTTCAAGGTATAAACCAATCTCCACCCATTAACTAGATCCAATTTCCAAAGATTTGTTACGTTATATAACTCCAAATACTTTTTTGCTATTTGAGATTTCGGAATAGCAATTCCAGCTTGAGGATTCAATTTAAGATACGCGATTTTGTTTTCGATTGATTTTAGCAGCTGTTGGTCTTTCGAATTTGCTATGCCGTTTCTTTTTTCAGTTTCACTCATTTCAACTAATTTCTTGTAAGCAGGAAGAATATCCTCTGCAATTACAATCGCCACTGGCTTTTTCAAACTCTCATTCCCCCTTCAATTGCCTTTTTGAGGCCATGGCTTGGATTGTAGATCCAAACTATTCCTTTGTGCCCATCTATTATTTTTCCGCTATCTTCTAAGTATTGGAGAATCACATTTAGTGTTTGGTGCTGAACTTGTTTTGCCAGTTTGCGTTTTAGTGCCTCTCTCTTTATCGGCAACTCCTCTGTCTTTAAGACTTCCTCAACCATGATAACTGTTTTTAGGTTTGGATAATGTAATGGTTCCTTTTTCAATTGAATTGTTTTTTGCATGATTATTATATATACTAACTAGTATAAAAATGTATTGTTTTTTGTATACTCTTATATACATCCAAATCAATTTGCAACTCACTCTCTTAGAGATTCAATTCTTTTAATGCTTCAATTAGTTCTTCTCCAATTCTAATTTGTGCTTCCTTAGTATTTCCTCCAATATGCGGAGTGAATAATACGTTTTCTAATTCAAGTAATTTTCCAGAATATGGTTCCTGCCAAAATACATCTAGGGCTGCACCTGCAAGCTTTCCACTTTTGAGTGCTTCATATAATGCCTCTTCTTCAATTAATTCTCCCCTTGCAGTATTTACAATAAATGCTCCATCCTTCATTTTCTCTATTGTTTTTTTATTAATCATTCCTTTAGTTTCAGGTACAAGAACAGTATGCAAGCTAATTACATCTGATTCTGCAAGCAAGGTATCTATCCCAACTTGCCTTACGAATTTTGCATATTCAGGTTCAACTGGTCTCAAATCATATGCAAGTACTTTCATTCCCATTGCCTTTGCTTTATCTGCAACTACTTTTCCAATTCCTCCAAATCCAATTATTCCTAAAGTTTTTCCTTGAACCTCATTTCCTAAGAGTTCTTTTTTTAGCCAGTTTTTCTTTTTCATTTCAGTGTGTCCTCTATAAATTGCTCTCAATAAAGAAATAATCATTCCAACTACTAGTTCTGCAACAGCATTCCTTGGAGCTGAAGGGGTATTCACAATCTTAATTCCTTTTTCCTTGCAGTAGTTTACATCCACATTATCTAAGCCTACTCCTGCTCTTCCAACTAGTTTTAATTTTGGAGCGTGATCAATTACTTCCTTAGTTACTTTAGTTTTACTTCGTACAATCAGAACCTCTGCATCCTTTAATGCTTCAAATAAATTCTCTGGCTTATATATAATTTCCCATCTCTGTTTCATTTTTTCCAGTATTTCTGGCTCAGTTGTATCTGAAATTACAATTTTCATATTCATAACCCCCAAATAATTAATTAGATATTAAATTCTTAAGTTTATCTTTGGGTTATGAATAGCTCGAGACAGATTTTTTCTGTCTCGGGATTAATAAGCACCCATCCATCTTATATTCAGTAGTATATTTAAATATCTTTTTTAAAATAATGGAGGGTATGTCCTATTCTCAATATCGTGATGTAATTTCTGGATTAGGTATAGCTGTTGAAGATGCAGAGGTACTTGCTGACTGCATGGTTACCAAGAAAGTCTGCTCTTGGATAAGTAATGTTCCAGTAAACAAGGAACAAATAACTAAGGTAAACGAGTATTTTGTTCAGAATAGTATTCCAATTGTTTTGCAAGTAGACCATATACCCACTCGGATAAATATATTTGGGAAGTTAAAATAAAGAGATAATTCTTCTGACCGGAAAAATAGCTGTAAGACAAGTAGTTATTATTCTCGTTTCGAATCCTTCCACAAACTGAAGTCTCAATATCCCGATCCAACTTTGTTTGTTCTAGTGAACTTCGTTCACGATCTCCCAAAGTGCTTTGCACTTCAGGATGGATCGATCTATGTTCAATCACCATCCAGTGAACTTCGTTCACTAGCTCTCGAAGTTCTTCGAACTTCAAGATCAGGTGTTGAACAGCTAGAAAACGTTGTTACGTTTTCTGGATTCAGAACCCACGTGATAAAACCAATAATCCAGAATCGGTATTACTTAGTTGGTTCTGAATATTGTCTAGTGCATCGGCATATTTTTATATCTATCTATACATAAATGTTTTACATGAAGACTGCAAACATAAATGTTAGAATAGAAGACTGGATATACCAGAAACTAAAGCAACTAAATATAAATATTTCAGAAACAATAAGGGTTGCCTTGATTAGTGAAATTGAAAAAACCAGGATCGAGGATATATTAAAAGAACTTGACACCTCCAGTAAGGCAGTAAAGAAGATGGGAGTTAATTCTATAGTTTCAGAAATAAGATCCTCGAGGGATACGAGATGATCATCTACGATGCTTCAGCTTTTTTTGAAAGAATATCCAGAAAGGATATTGATACTAACTGTTTTATTCTAGACCTTACAATGTATGAAGTAAGTAATGTAATTTTAAAACATTGTTCTGCGCTGAAATCTATTTCTAATAATGAAGCAATTTCTCTGTTAAAAATTGTTTCTAATTGGGGCAACGTAATATACATCCAGCATTCTGATCTTTCTGAAATATTCTCCTTAGCCTCTTCTCTTGGCCTGACATTCTATGATTCTGCATATGTCTATTTTTCAAAAAAATACAATGCCCAATTGGAAACCTGTGACAAAAAAATATACGAAAAAGCTAACAAAATGTGCAATGTAAGATATTTGAAGTGATTGAAAATTTGCCCATCGAGGTTTGGGAGTTTCATCATGGCGTTAGAAAATAATGCTGAAGCAAAACGTTTGGTAGCTAGTCATTTTATGATATTCTCGATCGAATCCAAGCACCTATCCAGCCATTCCTGCTTGAAATTTCCCATATGAGCAATTCTAAGCCCATTAGTCGAGTATAATCCTCTGCAACCCACAATCTTAATTCCAAATTCCTTATCCAACCTATCCTTAATTATCTTAGCCTGTTCTGGACTCTCGCAAATAAATCCAGTAACTGTATTTGATTCAAATCCTTCTTCAGCAACTAGTTTGAATCCCATTCCAGTAAGTCTTTTTCTCACATGCTCTGCTGCATCAGCATGTCTTTTTACTGCACCAGTTAGCCCGCCTCCGTGATCAAGCACATCAAATGCCTTCTGTAATGCCCAGAATAAAGAAACAGCCGGAGTATTTGGAGTTTGCTGGTCTTTTTCATATCGTTTTTTATGTCTCCTTAAGTCCAAATAATAGCTTGGAACAGACTCTCTTTTGCTAAATCTTTCAACTGCCTCTTTACTTAATCCAATTAAAGCCATTCCTGGAGGTGCTCCAATTCCCTTTT
>CAYYPF010000033.1:0-9675 GCA_964473475.1 Microcaldota archaeon
CTTGATTGGACATGCGGTACATGCTGGGCAATTTGTCCTCCAATGAATCTCACAGAAGATACTGATCTTGTTCAATTGGATGCTAAACTTACTGCTCTCATGGCCAAAGTTCAACCATTCTCAGAGAGAGTAGCAATTGCAGATGAAATTTATACCAAAACTACTGAACGAATAACCTATGTTCAGAATAAATTTTACAAGTCAAAATATGGCGCTGAATTTTTACCTTTGAGTAATGAAGCTTCAGAAGTTTTAGAAGAGGGAAATGAGCTTTTAAGCCATTATATCAACACTTCTTTCAAAAACACAATAGAGCAGCTTCATAATATGACCCTTACCTTGAATAATTCTCTAAATACTTTCAATTTTACAGACTTTGAATCTAATTTGGAAGAGTATGAAAAACTTTTAGATAAAGCAAAACTTCAGTTGAATTCCTCACAGAATTTCTGGGAGGACACAATGCATATTAAGTATGAAGCTGAGGAGTATTTGTTTATTCTAGAATTAAAAAGCCTTGATTCCTCAAATGAAGCAAAGGTTTTGGAATTAAAAGAGCAAAAAGAAAATTTAGATAAGAATTTAACTCTAGAAATTCCATCTGCAAAAGAACTTTCTGCAGTTAAAAACTCGTATGAGAACATAGTTGTTTCTTTGAAGGGAATATATAATAAACAAGAGGAGAATCTTCTCTTTAAGAAAATGCGAAGTTTTGCGAGAAAGGTTAATTCAAACTTAAATGATGTTCTTTTTTCTATACATCCGTTGAGTTATTCTGAAAAGAAGAATATAGTTCCTATTCTTCCATTAATTATTTCTATAATTAATTTTGTAGCAATTTCTTCATTAGGAATATTCCTTTTCTTAGTAGCTGTTGGACGTATGAAATTCCAGATTAAAAGTAAATTATTCGTATATATATCTATACTCTTAGTTTACATGCTGATTGTGCTTGCAGGTTCAGTATTTTTCTATTTCTACTTAGATAAAACTACAAATTCTGCGGACTTAAATGAATTCTTGCTTTCGCTTTCAGAATCAAATCAAACTTCTATACTTGTGGAGACTTCTAATATTTCAGCAAATAAATCAGCTACAATGCTTGCATGTGCAGAATCACTCTCTACAATTTTAGACTCTCACAATAAAGAAGTGGACATATACGAAATGGATGATGGATGCTATAAAAATGGAAATAAATTACTAAATGTCACTACTGAAGAGTGCTTGTCTAATGTTGAAGGCCCAGTATTCATGTTTAGGTATTCTGAAGAGGAAAAACTTCCTAAAGTTTCCTCAATTTTCCTTACGCAGTTAAATTTATATGGTGATTCAGCATACTATACTGAATGTCAAATAGCTTCAATATTTGAGGTAGTTTCTTATGGATAAAAATTTAATCGTAGTTTTTCTAGTGGCAGTTGCATTGCTTGCTGTAGGGCTTTATCTTTGGCAACCACTAGAAGTGGACAATGGAGACAATGGAAATACTTCTGGAACAGAGGATGGGACAACTACTGCTTCAAATCTAACTACAAAAGAGGCATTTGAGGCATATCTTGCTTCTTCTGATGAAATGTTCATAGTTATGGATTTGAGAGGCACAGATAATTCAACTATTCGAAATAATATTATGCAATGCGGAGTGGATGTTGCTGGGAGCGTTGCACTTGGAGGTAAGAACAAAACAATTATGGCTATTGAAGAGGATTCTTGTTTTGTGTACAATGGAACTAAAACTGTTGATTATTGCCTTTCCTTAATAACTGATACGCCGACCTTTTATATTGCTACAAATAGTGAGACAGGATATTCTGAGAAGATGGTTACAGTTGATATTGGAGCAACTTATAATTTATATGATTGTCATATTTCCGGAACAATTGAAACAAGCTAATTATTTTTTTTATTCTTTTGATTTTTTATAATTTTATCTATATTTCAAAAATGCTCCCATCCCACCAAATCCCTGTAAGAACTGCGTTCCTTCTGCTGTATCTGTAGAAAAAACCATAATCTTAATCCCTTTTTCCTGAGCTGTTTCAATTAAGTGGTCTATAAGGGATTCCTTCTCTTCTTTAGTCATTTTAGATTTACAAGTTTCACATTCAGGGGCAGTTGTTTCTTCTTTTTCCTCAGCAATTATTTCTTTTTCAGTATTGCATTGCAAGCATTTATACAAATCTCTCCTTAGGGTTAATCCTTCTGAAACAAGCAATTCAGAAACCTTATTTGCCCTTAATGCAGTAAGAACCTCATTTAATCCATACGTTGCAAGCCCGCCTTTCACTACTTCTTTTATGAATCGATCAACAATTATCTTTTCCTTAACTGCTTCCTGCTCAGCAAGAATATCCCCACTCTTTGCAAGAACCTCCCTAACTCCATATTCCTCAGTATAACCAGTATCAACTACGCCTAAAATCTTTGTCTGATAATTAAAGGGTTTTGCTTTTATGAAGAATTCCTTTGTTGGGCCTGGGCCTCCAACTACTACGCCTTTAAGGCCTTTCCCAAGAAAGAGCATATCCATTGATTCTCCAATTCGTATGTAATACTTATCTATGCTCTCCTCTCTAAGACGTTCGAATCTTCTTGAAGAATTATGTACTACAAATCCATTAGCAATGAAATTAGAATGGACTGGAATAGTTATATCATAAAATTTTTCCCTATTCTGAACATGGGTTTTTTCTTTTATTGTTGCAGTAGTTATGTTTGAAGAATATACCCTCTGAAGGTATTCATATATTTGCATTCCCCGCGTACTATTTTGGTGTTTCTCAAATACCGAAAGTATATTTTTGGCAAATGCTTTTCTTCCAAGAGGTTTTTTATTTCTGAAGAAAGGACTCGCTGCGTGGAAATCGCTTGTTTTTAATCCAAGTTCCTTTGCTAGTTTGTATGCCTCTCTTCCATCTATTGGAATCTGATCAGTATACTGCTGTCCTCCTTTGCGTTCACATGCCCTTCTCAATTTTTCCTTTTTGTCATTTCTGGTGAAATCAATATGCTCTCTGAATCTATTAAGTGAATCAAGGTCTGAAATAGAAACGTACCACTGTTTATTTCCTTTAACAGTTTTTTCAGAGAAGGAAGAAAGAATTCCCAATCTCAGTAATAAAAGCTGGATTTTCTGCAATAATTTCTTGCTTGTCATGGCGATATCCACACGGTTTTTATTGATGTATCCCTCTGCATCGTATAAACCAGAAAGGAATGCAGCAATAATTTTGCTTTTGCATTTTGTTATCTCTCCTGGGATATCCCTTTCCCTTGAAATTATTTCTTTAGCAGTGTTTTTGATTACATTTACAAACTCCAAAGAATATATTCTAATTTCATAATACGGTCTTTTTGCAAAACTTCCCTTTTGTTTAGTCTTATCAACGATGCGGACAACAGGTTTAACTCCAACTGTTTTTTCAATTAATGCACAATAGTTTTCGACAATCTCTTTTTTACCTTCATAAATGATTATTCTGTTTCCATCCTCGCTTCCATCTCCGCAAATAATCCCGCATAATCTCGCAAGGGGTTCATTCCAATACTCCGGAATCTTTAAGCATTCTTTACTCAGTTGTTGATCAAGTTTTAGGTTATATAATTTATATATTTTCTGTAAGTTCTCATCTGTTGGTGTTTGTTTTCCTCGTTCTAAATAGCTGATTATCATCTGACTAAATCCAACTGATTCTGCAGCTTTTTTCTGCGAGAGACCAAGCCTTATTCTTGCTTCTTTTAGCCTAATTCGTTCTTTTTCATTTAGGTTTATTCTCGTTTTTGGCCGATAATTAATTTTTACTTCACTTTCATTGCAGTTTATTTTTTTTGCGATAATTAACCTATCTTTTTCATCCAAATCCTTTGCAAATTTTTCTTTTATGCCATGCTCACTCAAGACAAAGAACCGATGATAAGGAGTTGCTCTTATTTCGCAAAGAGGCCATTTGGTTTTTATTATAACTGAATTGTTTGCAGGGGTTATAAAAAAATCAGAGGCATTCACTGGTTTTGTTCTTACTTCTTGGAAATCCACACCCATAACCGTTGTTTCTTTTTCGAAGTCCTTTATTTCTTGTATTTCCCCATCGCCTTTTAGGATTAACGTATCTGTGGCCAAGCATTGCCCTCCCTTCCTGATCTTGGCATGCGCCATTGAATTTAATTTTTTCAAAATAGTTATTTCTGTTCCTTTAACTATTGCAATCGTGGCCTCCCGCCCATCCATGACTACAACTCCATAACTATCCCGCGTATCCATTATTTTTTCTAATGGTTCAAGGAAGAATTTGCTATCGCACCTGTAAATATTCACCCGTAATGGAAAAGGAGGTTCAAAATAAAACAATTCAATATCTGTTTTTGCAGGATTATCAGAAACATTCCCAGCAAATAGGCATATTCCATTTTTCGGAGGTTTATTGTATAATTTAAGATGATTAATTATCTTCTCAAGTGCATCACTTACGTTATTTTTGGTACTTTTTGACTTAATGTTGCTTGCCTGACCCAGTTCTGTGCGTAATCTCGTTGTTGTCTCATGGATTGGATAATCTACTGGAATATATACTGAAATTAGTTCAGTACCACTGCCGCTGTATTGTTTAAGCTTCTTGAGCTCTTTTCTGAACTTATAAATGTTCTCTGCTTCCATTACAATTCACTTTTATATGTGCTATTTCTTGCTTACTTCTCTAACTTCTCCTGTTTCTAGAGAATATTTCAGCCCAACAATTTTTAACTTACCCTCCTTTACTAGGGCTTTTACAGTTTTGCTCTTTCTTTTGATTTCTTTCATTACACAGCGAATATTTTCTTCAATTGATCCTTCAACATCTCCTTCTTTTACTGCTGGTTTAACTTTTTTCATTATATAATCAATACAATTACCTTCGTTATGGTCTTTGCATGCAGCAGTTACGGCACCACATTTAGAGTGCCCAAGTATTACAAGCAAAGGAGTGTGCAAATGTCCGACCCCATATTCTACGCTTCCAATAATCGCCTTGTCTAAAATATTTCCTGCAACACGTACAATAAATAGTTCTCCTATTCCTGCATCAAATATATATTCCGGGACAACACGGGAGTCACTGCATGTAACTATAGTTACATGGGGTTTCTGCCCCTCAACCACGCTAGTTTTCATGCCTTTAATGTCCTTCTGAGATAAATTCCCATCTACATACCTTTTATTTCCTTCAATCAATCTTTCCAATTCGCTCATATTTATCCCTTCAATATCTCTTATTTTCTAATTAGTTTCTCATTATTCATATTTAATCAATTATATTTTAAATATAATATTATTCTAAAATCTCCACACTATCTATTATTCCATCCCCATCCTCATCAAATCCTTCAACTACTCTTGCAAGTACATTTGTATCATACGTGTTTCCCTGTTCAATCTGGCGTGATTTTTTAAGTATACTAAGTACTGCTGCCCGCGTTCCGTGATAATTTAATCCTCCAATTAATAATATTCTATTCTTTTTATTGAAAGGATTCTCAACAAGTTCAACAAGCCCAACATTCTCCCCATACTTCTTCTTGGATAATTTACTATAAATATCAAACGAATTTTCCTCAAAATAAATTGGAAGTTGTTTGTTAATCTCTCCAACCACTGTATTTACTTTAGGCCCTCCAGCCAGTATTAAATTCTGTTTTTTATCCCCTTCTCTTAATTCAGTATCCAGCAAATACCCTGGAAATGTAAAATTACAATACCTTCCCAATAACATACCTAGTTCAACCATGCAAAACTCACTTCCCCTTGCCCTGTACTTTCCATGAGGATCTGGAGAACCAAGGATTATCTTTCCATTAAATGTTCCTTGTTCAATAAATGATTTGAAAACTATGGGTATTTCTTTTTTTGAAGTTGTTCCGCCCCCTTCCTTCCAACCTTTTTTATTCAGTATTACTGCAACACTCTCTGTTTTTGCAACATACTTTTTAGCTATCCCACCTTGCCTTTCCTCATACTCGCTAAATTCAACCAATCCAGCCTTCTCAAGTAATTTAATATGATAATAGATTGTCTGCACCTGCATATCCATTCTTTTTGCAATCTGCACAGGATACATAGGCTCATTATTCAGCAACTCAAGAATCCTCAACCTGTCTTTAGATAATATTTCTAATGAATTCGGTTCAATCTCCCTGCATCCCAAATATTTATTCTCCTCAGAAACAATTCTCATGTATACCACTTCAAATATTTTTTTAGTATTATAAACATTTTTTTAATAATATATTAAAAAACAGTATCTTTTTAATGCTTCCACTTTATAGTATTCAATCCAAGCGTGTTGTAAATTAACACAGGCTGCTTAAGCCGCAACGGAATAAGTCCTTACTCTGGCTCGTTGCTTTAGTCGCTCCGCGACGGCAGAGTACTGGAAAGTAGTCTGGTTTTAATTTACAATTAGCTAACTATACTGGTGAAAAACTTATGTGTGGAATAATTGGAATCCTCAAAACAAAAGAAACTGCTGATACTGTAAACGAATTAATTTCTTCTCTTAAAAGAATGGAGTATAGAGGCTACGATAGCTGGGGATATGCAATACTCGGCAATGGAGAGCTCAAGATTGAAAAAAAGGCAGGCAGAATAAGTTCTGGAGCCTTGCAGGAAAAAACCTTTATCGCAATAGGGCATTGTTTGCATCCAGATACTTTTATACAGCTTTCAGACGGTACTGTTTGTAAAATAAAAAATGTAAGAAATAATGATAAAATACAAACCCTTAATTTTGAAAACTTAAAACTAAAAAAATCTGGCTGTTTAGCGATGAAACACCCAAGTCCGGAAGAATTATACGAAATCAAGACATCTTCTTTTTCTTTGGTTTGTACTGGAGAACATAAAATGTTCGTCGCTGTTGGATCAATGGTTACTGAAAAAAAAGTCAAGGATCTTAATACTCGGGATCTTCTCATATGTGCTTCAAATATCGATATTGAAGGCGCTACACAGCCACTCAAGCAAACTTCGATAAAACGATATTACACGTTCGAAAAAGACACTGTTGAAAATTTTAGAGAGTTTATGAAGCAACATGATTTAAGTGTGAAAAAAGTGGCTGTGTTGATGGGGACATCTGAAAGCGTAGTTGAACATTTTTTAGCAATGGATCGAAATCTTGAGGAAAAGTATATGTACAAGCTATGCGATATAAGCGGGAGTAATAAAGAAAGATTTATTCCAGTAGATTCAATACATGGAAAAAACATAAAACTTCCTCAAGAAACTAGTGCAAAATTATTGCAATTTATCGGATATCTCTTGGGAGATGGATATGTCGGCAAGAGGCACATCAGGTTCAAAGATGCCAGGAAAGAAGTTTTGGAATATTATGCTAAACTTGCAAAAAAAATATTTAACATAAACAGCCGTATAATTAAATTAAAAGAAGCAAACGCATTTTTATTAGAGATGAGCAGTAAATTTTTATGTGATTGGATTAGAGTTAATTTTCCAGAAATATGTGAAAAAGGAAGAAATAAGGCAATACCAGAAATAGTTGGAAGAACAAAAACAAACGAATTGGCGGGTTTTATTCGGGGTTTATTTGATGCAGAAGGTTGTTGTGCAGTAAAGTCTGGACAGATAAATATTAGAATGGTATGCCAAGATGTCTTAAGAGCCCTTCAATTTCATCTATTAAGATTCGGGATTCAGTCCTCATTTTCTGTTTCAAAAACTGAGTGGGGCCCTGCTTATGGACTTTCATTAAATAACTTTAGCGCAGTATCCTTATTTATTAATAAGATTGGGTTTACGAGTTCCGAAAAACAAATTCTAGCCAGTAATATTCTATCAACTATGCAGGAGGGCTTAACATTTAAAACAAAGGCAATGCCTCTAAAAAAAGCCCAAATAGCCTCTCTTTGCAATACCTCAAGTCGTTTTCTCAATGGACACGGTTTTCTAACATCATATGTTGCCAATAAATTAATAGTTCAACTTGAGAATAATAACCAGATTGAAGAAGCGGCAGTTCTTTCAAGATTTCTAAATGCGGATATCAATTACCAGGAAATCGTAGAGATTAAAAGATTTAAAAGCGATATCGAATACGTATACGATCTTGAAGTTGAAGGAACGCATAATTTTATAGCCAATGGACTTATTAGTCATAATTCTCGTTGGGCAACCCATGGGCAGGTAACTGATGATAATGCACACCCTCATTGTGATTGTAATAATTGCATTTCAGTTGTCCACAATGGAATAATTGAAAATTATTTAGAATTAAAAGGAGAACTAAAACAAAAAGGCCACAAATTCTCCTCAGAAACAGATACTGAAGTAATTGCACATTTGCTTGAGGAAGCAGAAGGTTCCAACCTATTTGAAAAAACTAAATCTGTTGCAAAAAAACTGAAAGGTGCATTTGCAATTGTTGCAATTGATAAAAACAGTCCAGATGAAATGGTTGCAATTAAGCACGAGGCTCCGCTCATAATTGGAAAAGGTGACGATCGAATAATTATCGCAAGCGATCCCCTTGCTTTTATAGAACATACCCAGGACGCGTATTTTGTAGAAGACGGGGATATTATTTCTTTGAGAAGAAACGGATCCATAGATATCGAATTTTATAACTACCTTTCTAATTCCTCAGTTACAAGAGAACTTAAGAAACTTGAATGGAAACCTGAATCTACAGACCTAAAAGGTTACCCTCATTATATGCTAAAAGAAATAATGGAACAGCCATTTGCACTTAGAAATGGAATGAATAAGGACGCAGCGCAATTGCTTGCAGATTTTATGAAAGGAAAAAGAGTAGTTGCAGTTGCCTGCGGAACTGCCAGGCACGCAGCAGTAATTGGCAAGCACATTCTCCATAAGGTTGCAAAATATCCAATGGAAGTAATGATGGCCCATGAATTTTCCTATTTTGTAGCAGATGCTCCTGAAGATACAGTTATTCTTGCAGTTTCCCAAAGTGGAGAAACTGCAGATGTTTTAGACGTAGTGCGAAAAGCCAAAGCCAGAGGCTTTCCAGTAATTAGTATAGTCAATGTAACTTCCAGTACCCTTGCAAGGGAAAGTAAGCTCATATACCCGCTTAATTGCGGTCCAGAGATTGCAGTTGCTTCCACAAAAGCATTCTCAAACCAAGTTATGTCCTTTTATCTAATTGCTTATGCAATGAATAATCAAATTGAAACTGCATGGACAGAATTGAGTAAACTCTCTCATCTTTTAGAAAAGCAACTTCCTTATTTTGATTATAAAGCTAAAGACATTGCACAAAAAATCCATTCCAAACAGCATGCATATGTTCTTGGAAAAGGGGTTAATTTTGCGATTGCATTGGAAGGTTCTCTAAAAATTAAAGAAATAAGCTATATTCATGCAGAAGGAATGCCTTCTGGAGAACTTAAGCACGGAACACTTGCATTAATTGAAAAAGATACTCCAGTAATTCTGATTGCACCTACAGATTACACGCGCTCCGACTGCCTTTCAAATGGGATAGAAACAAAAGCCAGAGGTGCATTTTTAATTGGAATTTCCAATGAGAACCATCCTTCTTTTGATGAATGGATAAGAATAGACGGTCTTGAAGATCCAATCTTCTATCCTCTTTTAGAAATTGCGCCTTTACAATTAATAGCATACCATGCTGCAGTAATGCTTGGAAGGGATGT
>CAYYPF010000034.1:0-9650 GCA_964473475.1 Microcaldota archaeon
TTGTTCCTAAAGTACTTAGGGATTATATGGGTGCCAAAGAAATAACCCTTGAAAAATCAAAGCTTTAGTATTATCTAGTGTTAGACTATCGCGTTAGCGACCAAAGCAACAGCTCTTAGAAATACAGAAGAATAGTTGCGGCTTGAGCGGTCAGAGTCAATTTCTAATGCGCTCAGGAGATTGAACTACAATAATTTTTTCAAACAATTCAGTTACTTGCGTCTTGGAACATTTCGTATATTTGTTTCTGGCCCTACCTTACGTTTTGCAAATATTTCTTTTGGTTTTGGTCTTCTTAATTCGGGATTATCTCCTTCTTCTCCTGGGAGGTGTCCAAAGTTAAAAGCTACTGGTTGCATCCTTCTAATCAACAACATTCCCATATTTTCACCCCATTTTTTTACAATTTAACTTACTCCGTTTATCTATTTATTATTTTCCCCAGTTTTCTTGAACAAAAGTATAGTTTTTTAAATATTTTTAACCAAAAGTTTCTATATGGTCGAATATTTAGATACCCTAGATAAAAAGATACTTTTTGAATTAGACCATAATGGCCGGGTACCTTATTCAGAAATAGGAAAGAAACTAAGAAAGGCAAAAACCACTATAAAGCATAGAATAGAGAGCCTTATGGAACGCGGGATAATTAGCTGTTTTTACTCCCTTGTAGATTATACGCGTGTTGGCTATTCTGTATGGAGGCTTTATGTTAAACTGGAAAACTGTCCTCCTGAAAAAGAAAAGGAAATGATAAACTATCTCATGAAAGAACCATGCATTCCTTTGCTTTTCAAAATAAATGGGAATTTTAATCTAGTTATTGGCATCTGGGCAAAAAGCCCATGGGAAGTAAGGCAGTTCTGGGAGCGCTTTCGCTCTAATTTTTTAAATCAACTTACCTCTGTTCACCTTTCTGCACTGACAAAATATGTTGAATTCACACGCGGGTATCTTTCTGATAAGCATATAGAAAAAAAGCAGTTTATATTCTTCAAGGAGCCAGATAATATACCAATAGATGAAAAAGATCTGAAGTTACTAAAATATATTTCACATAATGGCCGGGCAAGCTTATTGGAAATTTCTGAAAAAACCAATCTAAGTCCCATGATTGTTAGGCATAGGATGAAAAATTTAATAAAAAACAGAATAATCCTTGGGTGCAGACCAATTCTTAATTATGAAAAACTTGGGTATCAGTACTATAAGGTTGATCTCTATCTTTCAAGAGCAGAAGATAAAAAAGTGATTGAACAGCATATCCTTTCACATCCAAATGTTTTGTATACTCAGGATACTGTTATTGGCTCAGATCTTGAATTTGATATGGAAGTAAAGAGTTTTGAAGAGTTTTTGCATATAATGAATGGGTTTATGGATAAATTTCCAAAAGATATTAGGAAATATGACTTCTATGCAATGGTAAAGATATACAAGATGGTTTGAGCTGAAATAATTATTTTTTCTTTTGAATTCCCATCCTATTTCCTGCCTTAACTATCATGAATATTGCAAACATAATTATTACGAAGTTAATTATTGCACTAACCGTGCTTCCAATTAAAATCTGAGCACCAAATAAATTAAATGTTGCAGTTTTCCAGTCTCCATTTGGTATTGCAATTCCAATTATTGGCATTATAACGTCATTAACAAGGGAATCAACTAAATCTTTTGTTGCTAAACCAGCTATGAATGCAACTGCTGCTCCAAGTACATTATTATTTTTAATAAACTCTGCGAATTCTTCAATTATTTTCGTCATCATACCACCTACGATTTATTGAATTATAGTATCTTAGCCAATTCCCCAACTGCTTCCTCAACCCTTCCATTTCTCTGTCTACAGCTGGAGAATTACCCTCTCTAACTTTAATATCAAATCATTTTTTATTCCGAGCCAATCCTTTGGCCTATATCCCAAGGGAATAAATGGATTTGTCAGGTTGCGCAGTTTTTTATGGTCTGTTTTTTTTATCGCATCAATTGTTTTTAGAAGAAATTCTTTCGGAGTTTCTTTTTTTCCTTCGGATTTCAACATCTGCTGCAATGGTTTTTCCATGTTTTTGCATAATGAAATCCCATTATAAACATCATACACATCCTTTCCCTCTGTTCTTGTGCAAAGTGCGTGTATTTTTCTTGATATGAGATCCTCAATATTGTAAACATAAAATCCGCTAACTGAGGATTTCACAAATTCTGATGTAGCGGTTCCTAGCTGAGGCAAAGAGGAGGTAAAAACCCTTTTGCTTGCAATGTCAATGCGAACATGGTCCTTTCCGCCAAGCTGGTTTTCATAGTCACAATAAAATTGGACAGTCTGGCGAACTTTCCTAGATGACAGGACATCGTAGCCTTCTATATTCTCCGAAAGCTCCTTGGAGAACTGTTTAACTGCTAGCATATCTTCATCCAAATCAAAATCAATGTCTTCAGAAAATCTCTGTGCCTTTCCTAAATATACCTTGCTTAGGGCAGTGCCACCCTTAAAAAGCAAATGTATATCTTTCTGATGAATATACTTTGTTATTTGAGCGAGCACGTCAAATATGTGAAATTCCTTTATTACAAATTGTAATGGCAGGCCATACTGAATTGCAATGGCTCTGCAAGCATCCATATTTACATCCATAAACTAATCACCCATAATCGTATTCCTGATTTCATAAAATTTATTTCTGTTTTTTATATTAACAAATTTCTTTACATATATATTGAACTCTTTCCATTCTTTGCTGTTTAGTTCTGCTTCTTTAAATTCATCAGTTAGTTTTTCTTCTTCCACAGAATATTTTGAAAGGTAAATACAGTCAAATAATGTCTTTGGTTTTGTGGAGAGGACGTATATTTCCTTACGTTCAAAACCAACTGCTTTTTCCCCTAATGCAACTGCTTTGAATACATACTGGCCAACGGTTTTTGAAAGCGAGGTATTTGTTGTGGCAACATAAATAGTAAACGGCGTTTCACTAATTATTTTATGTAAGTAAAGTGCAGTGGAAAACGCAAGATAACCCCCAAATGTGGCTTGTGCTGCAGCAAATGCGTCCTTTAGTGGATTGGTTGAGTATACCCCACGTTTTAATCTCAGGATTTTTTTTCTTTTATTCAAGCGGCTGAGGATTGTTTTTAGCGTAAATGCATCACAGAGGCGTAAACTGACAAGGACATCCAGGCTAGCAATACCAGCAGGAGACTTTTCAATAGCCTCAAGAATCTTCAAGGTTAGTGTTTCTGACATGATATAATAAACAAAGTGTTTATTATAAAGCTTTCGGTCGTATGTGCAACTATAGAACCTTAACTAATTCTTCCACAGCTTCCTCAACCTTCCCATTCCTATTGATTATAATTTTAGCTGGAGCACCAGTTAGAACTGAATAAGAAGCTAAAAGCATTCGGTTATGATTATCATGTTCCTGAATTTCCTTTGGATCAACTGCACGAATTCTTGTAGGATCATTCTTTCTTCTCTCAGCTAGTTCATTTATTTCTCCAGTAACCAGAACAAGCATTTCAACCTTTAGCCCTTTTAGAAGCGAATACGGCAATCCAGGTAAGTAGAATCCTTTATTTGGATTTAGAATTGAGCAATGGGTATCTAAAATTACCTTTCCTTTTTCTTTTGCTAATTTCTTTCCAACTGCTCCCTGGACTTTTTGCTGTTGCTCAGCAGTTAATTTTCTTATCTCGTCCCTGTTTGCAATCTTGAATTTTTCCTTTGCAATTTCAAACATAAGTGTTCCGTAATTCAATATTCTATACTCTGGCTTTTTCTGCTGTGCTCCAGTAAGCACTGTTGTTTTTCCAGCTCCAGGTAAGCCCATTACGATTATCATATTCACAACCAACTAAGTTTTTCTAATTAATGTTTTTATATCTTTCGACATTGGTTGTGAATAGCTTGAGTCAAGTTTTTTACTTGACTCAGGATAGAATTTCACCATTGGATTAATACTTCGCTAATTCTTTATAAGCATTTGCTCTTTTTTTCATTTCAAAAACTGGGTTTGATACCCCGCTGCTTGCAGCGACCAGTTTTTGAAAGTCATGACCGAATGAGGTATACCGCGCAGCTTGCTGCGGGGTCTCTTCGGTCATGTTGATTATTTTCTCATGAATTTTTTTCTCATCTAGTCTCGTCATAGTATGTTGTTTATTCCTTAAGTTTAAAAAATATCGCTAATAAACCAAATTATGCGTTTTCTATTCCTTGTTTTGATGCTTATACTCTTGTTTGGATGTTTAAATCAAGGAAGTACAAATAATGATAATTCAGAGGTGAATTTAATGGGAAAAAAAGCTTTATTTATAATTGCTCATGAGGGGTTTAGGGATGAAGAACTATTTGAGACTAAAGGAGTTCTAGAGAAATACGGAATACAAACTACAATTGCAAGCACGGAAAAAGGAACCTGCTCAGGAATGATGGGAGGAAGCGCAGAAGCAACAATTAGTTTGGATGAGGTGGATGTTTCTGAATACGATGCGATTATATTTATAGGTGGAGCAGGAACACCTTCTGTAAGAGAAACAGAGGAAGCACTTGCTATTGCTAAGGAAGCGTATGAAGAAAATGAAGTTGTTGCAGCAATTTGCTGGGCTTCAACTATTCTTGCAAAAGCAGGAATTCTTGAAGGGAAAAATGCTACTGTTTGGGTTGGAAATGATTCTGAGTATGGAATAAGTACAGTTAAAGTTCTAGAGAAATACGGGGCAATTTATGTAAACAAACCAGTAGTTGTGGATGGGAAAATAATTACTGCAATTGGTCCAAGTGCAGCAAAAGAATTTGGAGAGGAGATTGCTAAAGCGTTGAAGTGAATGTAACTATCTCGAGACAACAAAAAAGTCGTCTCGATCTATTCAGAACCAATGAGATATGTATGTGGCGATAGTCTGAATTGCTTAGTGGTTCTGAATATAGTTACATTTATGCAACTCTCACCTAACAAAAATTCTACCTTCAAACTATTAAAATTATCAAAAATGATAATTATAAGTATACAAAAGTCCCCAACAAACCAAAGCTTTATAAATTTATTATCACATGAAAATAACAATATTGTTATCTTGGTGTGATAAAACGTGAAAAAAACAAGTCTATATGAAATAAGAGACCTCGCAAGGAAAACCGGCCGGGCAGTATACTCGATCCAACAATTAGCTAACCTTATAAACAAACCTAAAAAAATTGCAAATGTTTACGCCATGAGGCTGGTACGAAAGAGCCTTGCAAGAAGATTAATTCGTGGCAAGATTTCTTTTGCAGAAGATGAATTTATTATCTCAAGCCAGCTCATAGAACCTTCTTACATATCCCTATACTCAGCATTATTATTCCACCAACTTATCAAGCAAGTACCCAAGAATATTCAATGCGTTGCCACTGCAAACAGTAGAGAATACAATTTACTTGGAATAAAATACCACAAGATACCGCCACGACTTTTCTATGGCTTTAAGAGATACAAAAAAGATTTTAGTTATATACTGGTAGCAGATCCTGAAAAGGCAGTTATTGATGCCATCTATCTAGATATTATACCAAAAGACCTTCTAGAAGAGATATATAATGATCTGGATAAAAAGAAGCTTGACGAGTATCTAAAGAGATTTCAGGGTTGGGGAAAGAAAAAAATAACAAGGTGGTTACGTGATAAGTAATGAAAAATTAGTCTCTATTGCAAAATTATACAACATAAAGCCCTGGCAGCAAGAGAAGCACTATATCCAATTTCTTACTCTTGTAACCCTTTCCGAATACTCGCTTGTATTCAAAGGCGGAACTTATTTATGGTTCTTTCATAACCTTGATAGGTTCTCTGAAGACGTGGACTTAACTGCAAATGGTAGCTTACCAGAAGATTTAGATGCAAAGGTTTCAGAGGGCCTTAGATTATTCGGTGTAGAAAATACAGTAAAAAGAATCAGCAACAGTGAACGTGATTTCTCATTTCGCGTTAATGCCAAAGGTCCCCTCAATACCTCAGAAAAAGACATGTGCTACGTATATGTCGAAATAAGCAAAAGAGAGAATCTTGTTGTAAATCCCATTCCATTAAAACTAGATTTTGATGCTTACGAAGCTCCAGTTAAGATAGTTAACGGGATGGATCTAAATGAAGTTGCAGCTGAAAAAATAAGGGCCATCATTAAAAGAAAGAAAGCAAGGGATGCATATGACCTGTCTTATCTTATTAAGAACAAAGGAATACACTTTGATATTGAACTAGTAAATAAAAAACTTAAATATTACAATGAGGTTTTTTCAGAGCAGGAATTCACTGAAAGCTTAAGAAAGAAAGGGGAATACTGGAACAAGGAACTCAAACAATTAATCTTCGGAAAACCCATTGAATTTAGCACTGCCGAAGAAACCATTCTTAAATGGATTAAAACAAAGTAGGGTTAGAATGATTTGCTCATTCGGCCACGCAGTGGTTTCAAGGCCGAAGAGCAAAGCTTTTGAAAAATGCGCTTCTAATACTAGAGTATGGCGTATCCGCATAAGTGCATTTTTCAAATGAAAAAAGAGACTTTTATTTCTGTAGACATTGAGGCTTCTGGCCCAATCCCTGGAGAGTACAGCATGCTCTCAATTGGTGCTGCAGTAATTGGAGATACGAAAACTAATTTCTATATTGAGTTAAAGCCAATTAATGACAATTTTATACAAAGAGCACTGGATATTAGCAAATTTTCAATGCAGGAATTAAAAGAAAAAGGAAAAGAACCCCAAGAAGCTATGAGAAAATTTGAGGAGTGGATTATAAGTGCATGTAACGATTCACGTCCTGTTTTTGTTGCCTTTAATGCGACATTTGATTGGTCTTTTGTGAATTATTACTTTCATAAATTCCTAAGAAGAAATCCCTTTGGAATAAGCGGACTGGATATCAAGGTATATTATATGGGATTGAAAAAATGTGCGTGGGCTGATACTGTAAAAAGAAAAGTAAGGACTGATTTCCCTAGTAAAACAAAACATACCCATAATGCCTTAGATGATGCAGTTGAGCAAGCTGAGATTTTTGAGAAGATGCTTTCCTTTAAAATAAAGGTGTAAAGACGATAAGATTATTTTATCTCCAAACTGAAAATTTCTTAGTTAATTCTGAAACTTTTTCCCAATCTCCAAATATCGCTATTCCGTAATATTCCAGATCCGCTTCTTTTGTCTGTTTACTCCTCTCAATCTGTTCCTGATAAGTTCCAACAGTCATTGTATTAGTGAAGTCTACGAAATGAATCTTATTCTCTATAAGTGCAGTTCTTAAGGTTCTTAATTGATTAGAGTTTCTCGCAGAAAGAACCATAAATGGAATCTCAGAAACATTTGCATGAGCATTCCCATCTGCGTCCTCGTAATTAGTTAATCTCAACTCGCTCTTATTCTCTACACTTGCTCCAAGCCCAACAATCATGTGGGCTAGCGCATTCATAACTACTCCTGGTTCTATTTTCTCATTCAGCACAGCAACTAATTTTTTTGAAAATTCTGCCATAATCTAACCATTATTTATGCTTTTTATGAGTATAATACGCGTAGATCGTTAATACCACTGCTACAGTTATCCCCTTGCCCAAATCGATAATTATCATTTTTGTAAGAAAATACTCACAGACCATAAAAAATAATAAACCAAAAATTAACATTGTTAAAAAATATGCTATTACGCCGAGATAGCCTCTTTTCATTAGTGATTCTGGGAATCCATTAAATCGTTTTTTGTTTTCTTTGTCCTTTTCTTTCTTTGGTTTAGTCCAGCGAAGTAATGCTACTGAAACTAATGACGCCGCTGCAATAATTAATAATACAAAACTTATGCAAAACTCCTGGTTGAGATAAATAGAAATAAGAAATGCAATAAATGAAACGTGCAATATACTTATTAACAGTTTCCTCATTTCCATACAATCATCCAACTAAAGCATTCCGCCCAAGCTCGGATATAATTCAAATGCCTTCATCTGCTTCAATTGTTGATAAAGTTTGTGCAATATGCCTACTGTAAGAAGTATCCCAGTTCCTGTTCCTAGTGCCCCAGTGAGGTCTGCTATACCTGCCAGTATACCTACTGAAAATGACCCAACCACTGTAAGCGGAAATATATATTTCTCAAGAACCTTTTCAAGCATCCTTGGATCCCTTCTATACCCTGGAACCTGCATTCCAGAGGAATCCAACTGCCCAGCAATGCTTTTTGAATCCATATTCGAGGTCTCTGCCCAGAATATACCAAACAAGATAGACAATATTCCCAAGAATACTATATACACAATTGCATGAATCCATTCAGGCAATCCCAATATAGGCGTAGCCCCTGAAGTCAATAACGTAAAATTATACGAAGTGTTACCCCAGGAAGGACTAATTAAATAAAATACTTCTGCAATATATCTGGGAATATCAATACCTGCAATTGCAAAATGCATATTTCCCACAAAAGTAGCCAGATATCTTACATTAACTAAGAGCGCACTTGCAAATATAACCGGAATATTTGAAACATAGAAAAAGTTAAGTGGAATCTTTGGAACCATTCCACGAATATGTTCATGCGCAATAGGAACCTCAACCTTGGTGCTTTCTGCAAATACGCATGCTGCAAATACAATAATCGTAAATATGAACGGAAGCAATGCTAATATCGCATTTGGAATACCTTCTGCTCCGCCTTCTGTTAATTGTGCAACAACCCCCTGCGAATCAAATAATACCAAATCTATGAGTCCTCCAATTACTGCAAAAGAAACTCCAGCTGCAATGAATAAGCTTATTCCGCTTCCAATTCCGTACTTAGTAATAATTTCATCCATGTAAAGAAGAATTACTGAACCAAGTGCAATCTGAATAACTGCAAGGATTGGAAGAACCATCCCCAATGATTTTGAAACCCCAACGTACCCAGAGGTTACGAATATGGTTGCCTCAGCTAATGCAATAATAATTGCAAGCACCTTCTGCGCCTCATGGAATTTTTTCTTATCATTCGGATTCTTCATATCTATATTAAGTATTTTAGCTCCAACAAAAAGCTGCAAAAATATACTTGCAAGTACAATAGGTCCAATGCCTGTAGTAAGCAGTGTTCCCTGTCTTGCTGCTGTAATCATGTTCAAAAAGTTAAATGCACCAATCTCAGAAACTCCAAATATCATTGTGTTATACATTACAAAAAATAAGATGAGCGCAATCCCAGTCCAAATAAATCTTTCTTTAAGAGCTGGAGGGCTTTCTGGCTTTTTTACCTCTGGCAAAAGATGTGCAATCTTCTGAAGGATTTCAAGAATCATGTAAAAACCACCATTACTATGTTCACTTAATAGCCAGGATCTCTCCACCAACCTTTTTAACTTTTTCCTCTGCCTTTTTGCTCCACGAGAGAGCTTTTATGGCTACAGGAATACTAATTTCACCTGTTCCAAGTATTTTTCCATTAAATTCGTAAGTATACTTTCCCTCTTTTTTCTCGATCTGGCCTTTTTTAATCAAGTTCTCAATCTCATAAAGGTTCAGTTCCTTTCCTCTTTTGTGCAAGCTGGTAAATCCATGTCTTCCAAAATGATCTGGATCATATTTAATAACCCAGGTTTTTCTGTGTTTTTTAATCCTGCTTGCCCCCGGCCTCCTTTGCTGG
>CAYYPF010000035.1:0-9601 GCA_964473475.1 Microcaldota archaeon
AATCTGTGTGAATAGCTGCTGCAAAATCCTTGGCTGTAGTTCCTGGAGGTAAAAGAAATACATCTGGAAGAACTCTTCCTTGAGAATCAGCTAATTTATGAATTCCTCCTGGAAATATTGCAATATAACCTAGAAGATCCAAAACAGCAGTATTCATTACTTTCTGGACTCCTGTTCCTTCTTCATATTGTTTTATGAAATTAGAAAGAAAATCCATTGCCTGTTTCTGCTGGGGATTTAATTCCTTGAGTAATTCAAAGTGATTATCCCCAGGAATATATTTTACAAATCCTTTCTTGGAAGTTTCCTTTAGAGTAATTTCTGCTTCAGCTGAACATGGAATAATCTTATAGTGTGGGAATATTTCCTTTATTCGTTCAATATTTTTCTTAGAATGAGAAAGATCAGATTTATTTGCTGCAATTACAATTGGTTTTCCAAGCTCTCTCATTCTCTTACAGAAATCATATTTCTCTTCATCTATCCATTCCTCTAATCTTCTATCTTTTAATCCTAAGGACTCTAAGGTTTTCATTATTGCATCCTTACTTATTCCTAAACCAGTAAATTGGTCAAATAAAAGGTCTTCTAGTTTCTTTAGGTTCTGCTCACGGACTAATTTATGGAGATTTTTATCTAAAATTCCCTTAAACCAATAAGTTAATTCATCCTCTAGAAATTTAACATCATTAACTGGATCATAGGAACCTGCTGGAACTTTCTCTCCTTTTTCATTTGTTCCTCCAGAAACATCCAGAATGTGGATTAATGCATCTGCTTTTCTTAAATCATCTAAAAACTGATTACCTAGGCCTTTTCCTTCATGAGCTCCTGGAACTAAGCCAGCTACATCCATTAGCTCAACTGCAACGAATCGATTTCCATCTATGCAGAAGCCAGCCCTGGGATTGCATTTTACTCCTAATTCTTTTTCTACACATTCAATTCGGATATAACCTACTCCGTGATTGGGTTTAATTGTCGTGAATGGGTATGGTGCTCTTTCTACAGGGATGCCTGTGGCTGCCTGAAAGAAAGTTGACTTTCCACTGCTGGGTTTTCCTAATAAGCCGATAAGCATAATTAAACTCTTGGGTATAGAAATGTTTAAAATCTGTAGTACACTAAGATTTTTCTATAAATGGACCTGTAGTCGAGTTCTTTGAATCATGTGTTGATTCATTGAAGATAATGGTTAAGATACTGCTCTTACACAGCAGGGATCCCCAGTTCGAATCTGGGCAGGTCCATTTTGTTTACAAAATGGAACGATAAGAACAATTCTGTTCTTCTGGAGGTCCATTTTTATTGTCTTGAGTCTTGTTCTGCATTAATTCTGCCCCCCTAGAAAATACTAAGTTGGTCTTGAAGTCTTGTTTGTTTTGTACTTTTACATCTGAGAAGCCACTAAGCAATAGTGTTCAATAATTCGAAGTCATACTGATAGTTTTGTATGCGGATCTCCTTTGAATCCTAAACCAATCATATTCCAATGAAGGCAGGAAGCCACAAACTGAGCTTCTACTAAATCAGTTCTAGTTTCCCAATATCTTATTAGCTCATCCATTTTTGCTTTTGCTTTTTCTACTGCTTCTGAAATGGTCTGTCCTTTGATAATCGCAATCGGTATCATGTTTGAAGTCAACAAACATGGTTTTGCAAGTTCATCTTTAAGTGGATGGGCACTGCGATTTGGATCAGATATAAAAGAAAATGGAAGCGCGTAACTAATAAAACCTAATGCACCGCACTTAACACATGCTTCTCCAAGTTCTTTTAATGCAAAACAACTTCTGGCATAAATAATTCGTTCTTTCATCAATTGTTCATTCTTACCTTTTTCAAGTAGAATCTCATTCTTATGCCCTCCAATTTCATTTGGTGAACCGTGTCCGTTGAACATCACAAATTTTGGTTTTTGTTTTCTTATATGGCCTTCAAAATTGTCTCTATTCGCTTTGTCTTTGGGCAAATTAATTACATTAAAACCTTTTTTCTCTGCTTCTTCTATAATTTCATCACTCCATCTAGAGCAATAAAAAACTACATCATCAAAATCAGGAGTTGTTATCAAAAAAGTTGTACTGCTTATACTCATTATTTTAGCCTCTCTTTGAAAGATCTCAGGTATGCCATTTGCATTTCTACTACTAGCTCTCCAATCTCAGATTTATTAGATATCTCAGTAATCAATTCCCCAACAGTATAAGAACCATAATTACCAATATTTAGTTTGACACTTTTTGGCATAATCCTCAGCCTTTCCAAAACGATTTTTATCTCTTCTTCTGAAATTGTCATACCAGCACCAGTTTATATTATTTTTAATTCAAACAATTTTTGAATTATTTCATTGCCTGTTTTCGTATGGTTTATAATTTCATTTCGTGCAATCTCCCAGCTTATTGGTTCGTTTCCTAGTACAAGCACTACTTGCGTTCGTTCTCTTAATGGCAGATTATCGTAAACTTTATGGAATTGTGCAACTAAGTCTGAATTATGTTCTGTTTCATTCACAGCGTCACCATCTTTGATATCCCGAGCCAAATTAATAATTCAGCTCGATCTATGTTCAAGAACAACTTCTTGAACAGAAAGGGAAGTGCACTTCCCTTGATACTGAACCATCCAGGTAAATACCAGTATTCCGAATCGGCATTACTTGTTTGGTTCAGTATATCGAAATCAATCTTTTAAGATTTACCTATTAAAGTACATATCAATATATATTAAAAAACTTGTATGCTTGTCACTTGATTCTCTTGGTTCTCTCGCTTCGCTCGTACATATATGAATTACAAAAAAGAGATTTATAAACAAAATTAGGGAGGGGTCAGTTCCGGGTCAAAAAATCAATACTTATTACTCTAAAAAACAAGACTCAGAACTCTAGACTCGAGACCATTTTTGCTAGACTACGGGCCCATTTTATTTTTAAAATGGAGCGATATGAAATTTTTTTTATTTCATAGTGAGGCCCACTTTTGTTTTTAATTAATCCAAAAATTGAGGCTCCAATCCTAATGCATTATACAGTTTCTCGGTTGGATGCAAAGGCCTCTCGCTAAGAAGTCTATGGACAATATGGGTAATATCTGTCATTGAACCTAAGTTTATATATTCTAAAAATTCAGTTAATGCTTGTTTCCTTAATCCAAAATGAGCAGTTCTTCCGCCCTCTGCATGGAAATCCATTCTGCCTGTAATCCACCATCTTCCGATTATTCTTCGATCTGGATCATACTGAAGCAAAACATCAGTTTCGCAGGTTGGATCTGATTTTGAAATGTCCTTTGTTTGAATTGCGCGATCAAACAAAGAACTGATAAAATCATCAA
Organism: Microcaldota archaeon; assembly: GCA_964473475.1. Taxonomy (GTDB): domain Archaea; phylum Micrarchaeota; class Micrarchaeia; order Anstonellales; family Bilamarchaeaceae; genus CAYYPF01. Next base: position 3,339 of record CAYYPF010000035.1, read on the forward strand.
AAACATTAACCTGAAGTATTCTTTCCTGCCCTTTTTTATGGCCCCATTCACTTCTCCATAAAGTCCAAAGAAGGGAGGTTTTCACCCAGGTCATCCTATTTACATTGAAGCAATCAGAAAACCCTAACCTTGATCTTTTATTAGTTAGCATCCATGGGCTAAAGGCGAAAAATGTAGAAACAACTCCTGGTGCTCTTCTCAAAAGCTGTAAAGTTGGTTCTCGATTATATGCAGGTAAGTGCTCGTTTCCAAAAAGGTCAAAAATCTCAACCTCTAAAATTCTGCCATTGAACCAAGTAAGCAATCCGTTTGGAGGTATTCCATAGGCCGCACGCGGCCCCCGCAAAATTTCTCCGTTTGATTTAAAAGTAGATAATGCGCCAACAGTTCCGGGCTTCACCTTAAAAAGAATGCAAAAACGATACTCTTCCGGATCCACGCCTTTTGGAGAGTAAAGCTGTGCGAATTTTCTGGATTTGGTAACCCATTTTGTGGGATCAGACGAATGCCTATTCCTGTGTATGCTAAATTGGGTTTGTGTAGTTGATAACGCTCCATTTAGCCCGATTCCTTTTGCCTCTGCTCGGCTGCATCTTCTGTATAATACTTCAAATTTTAAACCCATAAATATCTATAAATAATAATTAATAGAAATGATTATAAATGGCTACTTTTATAGAATCTAAACACAAGATCACGTTAGCAGTATCTATTGAATGGGTATGATTGAACAAGACTTCAAAACTCAAGACCACAGATGTATTTCCAAGATTACCGAAGTAGTGGCTATCAAGACTCAAGACCACAGATGTATTTCCAAGATTACCTAAGTAGGGGCTATCAAGACTGAAGAGTATAAATCGGTAATGTCTATACTGTCTAATTTTTATCGATTATATCCACTGCCTGGACCAGTTGGCATTGGAGGCCTTACAAATAGATTATGTCTTTCCTTTCCTTCAATTTCAGAAACTATCCTGTTTGCAAATACTGCAAGCGGATCAACACCAGGAACACGCGTATTTATATCTACAAAGCTCTCAAAAAGCTTTTTCTCCCTTTCCTGAAGAATTGCAGCCATATTTTTCTTTCCGATTCCTGGAAGGAAATCAAGCGCATGTACGCGAACAGAAATAGGCCTGGCTTTATTTAAGAATAATACAAATTCTGGTTCTCTTTCCTGAATTAGTTTTTTCAATGCGATTAAGAGAAACTCTTTTGCACTTATGGAAAGTTCTTCAAAGGTTATTTTTCTTTTTATGCGGTCTACCTCAGCCCGATCGTCCTTTCCAACATAAACTTTTTTTCCTACAACTATGGAAGCCTCAGGCTTAACTGTTGCTTCTAAAAGAGTAAAGTACTGGAATCCTAAAAGCTGGACTATTGACTCCTTATGAACATCTGAAGCCCTTCCGGCAGGAAGATATTCCAAAACATATGCGTACTCTTCCATTATAATCACTTTTTGAATAATTTAACTATTGCATTAACCTCTTCATCGCTTAATTCAACCTTATCCATTAAAACAATATTCCTTACAAGGTCAGGGAGTGTTGGAGAAATATCCACAATTTTTATTGCTGTGGATAATGGAATTTTCTTAATTTCCATTACTTTCTCAAGCAGATCCTTTTCCTTTTTGTCCGTAAATTTTACGAACTTCTCGCAATATTCCAAGGTAGCCTGCTGCTCATGGCCAAGCTCTGACTCCTTTTTTCTTGATTCAAGAATCTCCTTAACTTTAGCAAGGGATACTGGTTCTGAAGAAATAACTTTCATATATACACCTACATTTTCTTTAGATAAATAGAAGCTGTTACAACTTTCTTAGGCTTGTTTCCATCCATAAATGAGAGAACATAGCCATTTCCTCTTCGCTCAACGATTTTTCCGATCTTACCCTGGTACCTTAAATGCGGTCCGCCTAATGAAACGCCTTTTACGCATATTGCAGCCCGGTCTCCCACCTTAAATGCTCTAACTGTATCGCTAACCGTTGACTTTCGTACCAGCATAAGTTTCCTGGTGTTGCCTGAGAGATATCCCCGTGAATTCCGTACCATCCAACCCACCTTTGAATTTATATTAGAAATATATTAGTTGGATATACCCTTTTTAAACCCTTGCTTAATAGTATTAGTAAGTATTTATAAATAGAGGGAGGATTAGGGGTGGACTTATGGCTAAAAAACATAATTTCGTAATCACAAATATGGTTGCTTCTGCGAGTCTTGGCCTTGAGCTGGACTTGTTCTCGCTTGCACAAAAAATAAAGGAAATAGAGTATGAGCCTGAACAATTCCCAGGGGCAATACTTAAATTCAAGGAACCTAAGGCTTCTTTACTTTTATTCAAGAATGGAAAGGTAGTCTGTGTAGGCTGTAAGAAGAGAAGCATAATTAAAAAAACAATAGAAAAGACAATCAAGTTACTAACTCCGTATGCAAAGAAAATTATAAGAAAGAAGAAACCTAAGATTGAAATCACAAATATGGTTGCTTCTGCGGACCTGGATATAGACCTGGATTTGTATAAAATTGCATCTGAATTAGATGATGTTGAATATGAACCAGAACAATTCCCTGGGGCAATTCTAAAAATCAAGGAACCTAAGGCTTCTTTACTTCTATTCAAGAACGGAAAGGTTATTTGCGCTGGTGCAAAAACTGAAGAGGAAATAGATAGGGTACTAGGTAAAGCAAAAAGCCTTCTTAAGAAGCTGGCGAAAAAGAGATAATTGGAATGTATAAAAAAATTGCAGTTATTTTTCTTATTTTCTTTTTCTCAGTTGGTTTTTCAGTAATATTCAAAGAGCCTTCTGATTGCGATCCAAATGAGGAAAACAATTTTAAACCAGATAATAAAATTGTTTGCTACTATGATGTTGCATATAGCTATGCATTAAAAGGAGATAATGAATCTGCAGTAGAGTATTGTGAGAAAATAGAATTGGAAAGCACTACTGCATTAGCACAACAGCAAACAAATTTGTGTTTAAGGGATATTGCTGAGATATTTAAGGATTATAGCATATGCGAAAAAATAGACAATGAGTATCTTAAACTAACGTGTATAGAAAAAATAGATGCAAAAATAGAACTACAAACAAAAGCAGAAAATTGTGGAATTTCATTTATATTTCCAGCAGTTCTGGGATTAGCCTTCTTTTTTAGATTCAAGATCCATTAGCTCAAGGGCTTTTTTTACGCTCATTCCTTCCCTTACCCCAAAGTCTTCTGCCCAAGTTGTTACTCCTCGTATTTTTGCCTTAACAAAATCATCCACATTCTTAACTCCTGAAACAAACGCAGCAACATCTCCTACTTTATTTGCTGCATTCTTGTCTATGTACCCGCATGCAACGTAGCCGTTCTTTGCTTTTATTACAATAAGCGGAAGATTTCCGAGTTGATTATGGAGGACTTCATACTGGTTTTCACCAACAGAAATTTTCTCCATTTTAGAATGCACCCCTACGCGCTTCATTTAGCCTCTTTTTCTTTTCCAGAATGCCCCTGTGCTTAGCGCAACTGATGCAGTAATAAACAGTTTGTTCGGAGATAAGACTTACATCGTCAGCAGTTCTCAAATCTGAACTAAAACGTGCCCTTTGATTCCAATCGATCGCCTTTGTTCTTGGAACACTTCTTCCGCAGGAAATACAACATTCTAATCGTTCACGGCCTCGTCTTTTTTTTCCCATTGAAACACCTAAGTAATATTCCTTTTATATTGTATACCATTATAGAGTTCCATTTAAATAGGTTATTGTAAAAAATAGGCCCTAATTTCTTCTCGGAAACATTAAATGAAGAACCAATTAATGGATTGTATGCTGGAATTAGGATGCATTGGATATCCTCGTTAAATTTAGAGAAATGTTTTTTTAGATTTCTAATATTTGGATTTGAGAAAATGAATGCAGGTTCGCTTTTTCTTATTCCGAATTTATCTTTAAACTCATACAAAGGATGCTGGTGAGCCATAATTAAATATTTTGCGTTCATTAGTTCTTCCTTTGGCCAGGAGTGGCCGTGAATTAATCCTAAACTTTTATAGACAAAACCTGAGGGGGGAATTACTTTCAATCCTAACTCTTCTAATCCTCCATCGTGATTTCCTTTTACAATTATAAGTTCATTTGTTCTCTCGACCTTTTGTGCAGTGGTCGAGGAACAAAGGCTTTGAAAATTGCCCTCACCAACATTTGCAATTTTCAAATCACAAAAACCATTTAATTCTTCAAGAATTTTTTCTGTTTGATAATCTGTTCCTGTAATTTTATGTTTTATATCTCCAAGAATAATTAATTTCTCTGCATCTGTTTCCTGAAAATCTTTTTTTAATTTCTCAAGAAGCATTTTGCTGAAATCTAAATTGATTCCTTTTTCCTTTAGCCTTTCCTCTATTCCAAAATGCGTATCTCCAATTATGAATGCACCTTTGTAAAGAATTGCAGGCTTATTGTAGAGGAACTTTAGGTCCATACTTATGATTTCAAATGAGAAGGAATAAAAAGAGTAATAGATAAACAAAATTATATGCTTCTCACAGACAAATACGCCCCTAAAAAGATTGACGAAATTCTTGGAAATGAGGAGGCACGGGAAAAAATAAAAACTTGGATTCTTAATTGGATTAGAGGTAAAAATGGGAAGCCAATAATGGTCTGCGGCCCTTCTGGGATTGGGAAGACTGCTTTTGCATATGCAATTAAAGAAGAATTAGATTTGGAACTAGTTGAAATGAGTGCGAGCGATTTCAGGGATAGGAAAAATATTGAGAGAATACTTGCACATTCCTTAATGGCTGGAACACTGAGTGGAAAGAAAAAATTAATTCTTATTGATGATGTGGATATTCTTGGAACTAAGGATCGCGGAGGAGCAGATGCAATTCTGGAGATTGTAAAAAATGAGGAAGTCCCGGTAATTCTTACAGCAACAAATGCATGGGATAAAAAGATTTCAAAAATAAGGATGAATTGTGAATTAATTTCATTAAAAAGAGTAACCAAAACTTCAATAGAGAAATTAGTGATGTACATTGCAAAAAAAGAAGGAATTGATATTTCAGTTCCACTAATTAAATCAATTGTAGAAAATGCAAATGGAGATGTAAGATCTGCAATAAATGATCTGCAAGCACTTGGAAGCGGAACAAGAGAAAGGGAAAAAGATATTTTCAATACTGTACGGGGAATATTCAAGGCTGAGAGCTATAAGGAAGTACGGGAAGCAATAGATGGAGATCTGGATTATGAAATAGTTTCATTATGGATTGAGGAAAATATTCCTCTGGAATATAATGATCCTGAAGAGGTTGCAAAAGCATATTATTACATCTCTAGATCTGACCAGTTTGCAGGAAGAATTAGAAAATCAACCTGGGCTTATTTGAAATATGTGATTGATTTCTTTTCTGCAGGAGTTGCACTTTCAAAGAAAAAAAGAAATATGAAATTTGTAAAATATAATTTTCCTGCTTATTTGAAAGGAATGAGTACAACAATGCAGGTACGGGCATTAATGAAAAATATAGGGCAGAAGATTGGTAAAAAAATACATGAGAATAAGGTTTCTGCATTGGAGTATATGCCTATAGTTGGAGTTGAATTAAAGAAAGATAAGAAGAGAACGAAAAGATTCTATGATTTCACAGATGATGAAGTGGAATTTATACTTGCACTACCGAAAAAATAGTCTGACTTTTGTCCGCTTTTTGATGATGCTAAATTATATCTTTTGACTGTTCCCAATTCACCAAATTAAAAATGCCTTTACTATCAGAATTAATAGAAAAAGCGATATCCCCCTTCAGTTTACAAATTCCAACAGAAATTTTTTTATCTATAGACAAATAAGTTGGATCAATAGAAATCTTTCTGCCTTTATAAAAAAACGATCCTTCCACAATAATAAATCGATCGAACATACTTATTTTTAGTAACTGTTCATTATTCCTTTCGAATATTAAATATTTGCCGTATTCTGTTTTACATTTAAAACCTTGAGAGGTACCACCAAAGCTAACAAAATGATCTCCTAAAAACATACCTACAAAATCTTCTTTTTCATCATATAAACGACATATAAGAAACAACCGTTTATCTTTTATTTTTGAATTAAGTTTAAGATAGTATAATGAAATTAAAGCCTTATTATCTACTACTAGTACATCCCTACAGTCTTCTATAGTTAATGTGCCCAATATTAATGGCACCCTATTAACTGGCATTCTTAGAGAACCTACAATCATTTTTT
>CAYYPF010000036.1:0-9598 GCA_964473475.1 Microcaldota archaeon
GAGGAACAAAAGTTTTGAAAAACGCCCTTTGCTCCAACCTGAAGGAAGGAGTTTGCAGGGTTGGCGTTTTTCAAATCATACCAACAATTTTATCCAAAAGTTTCGCATGAAACCCTACACTTGCTTTACCAATTACTTTAATTAATTGCTTATTGTGCAATTTGAGTATTCCGTCAAATCTTGCTCCGCTCCTACTATCCAGAGTACAATTGGAATCTTTTTCTGACATTTGCAGACAACACATATCATTAGCTGTTGTTATTGAAGCAACCAATAGAAAATCAGTCTGATGGTAATCGTCATCAGAAAGCACAATTGCTGGCCGGATTTTACTCTCGCTGAAATCTGAGAAATAAACCCTTGCAAGAATAATGTCACGCCTTCTTACCATGCAAATACCTCTTTATATAAAAACTTGAGGACTGCTCATCAGAGGGGTTGTTCCAATGTGCTTCTATTGTCGACTGAGTTAGGGGTTCGTCCTCAATCTTCTTCTTTGTGCGTAACTGCTCTTCGTAATATTTACTAATTGCTAAACGAATAGCTTCTGTCTTATTTGCAGCTATTCCTCTCTGCACTAGTTCTGTAATAAAACGTTCAAGCTCCCCTCTTAAATGTAAATTAACATTCATTCCATCACCATTGTGTATTTTTATAGTATTAATATAGCACTAAAGTATTATAAACAGTGCACTTTATCATGTTTTATACTTGAATTAGTTTATCTGGAAACGCCTCATTCAAAAAATTATCGTGCTTCATAACTATTCTATGAACTCCTGAGCCATATTGGGCTGCTTTTTTCTTTCGTTTAATTACTAGATCTGGAACTCCGAGTAATTTTGCAGCTTCTCTTAGAAGGCCTTTTTTTAATTCTGGTTCTTCCATTCTTTTTTCTAAAGGAACTGCGAATACAAAATCTGCTAATTTTCTATTCAGGAATGGAAATCTAGGATCAAGAGTGCATTTTCTTGAAACCTTCATAATCATTCCTACGTCTCTTTTTGAGAGGGTTTTGAATTCTTCCTTAAGTATTGAATCTAAATCTTTTCCTTCTTCTAAATAGGTATAATACCTCTGGTAGCCTACGAATAATTCTTCTGCTCCTGAACCAAAGAGAATTGCATCAAATCCTTTTTTCCTTGCAGCTAAACAAGCAGCATAAATTGGAATAAGAATTTCAACCTTGAGCAAGGAAGCTGGAACAATTGGATATATTTCTTCATACAAGGAAAGTATTTTCTTTTCATCTAGAATTATTTTCTCTAAAGGGAGCTTTAATTGAGAGGCTACTTTTTCTGAATATTCTAAATCCTCAGAACCTTCTACTCCTACTGTGAATAAATAAGGAGCAGAGATTCCACTGGCTATTTTTGCAATTAAGGTTGAATCTACTCCTCCGGAAAATGCAATTGCAATTTTATCCTCTAGGCATTCCTCTATAGAAGATTTCAAAAGCTGAGAAAGTTCTGGGATCACTAAAATCACAACAGTTTTACCAAATCTGCAGTTTTCCAAACCTTTATTTTCTTCTGTTTTGTAAAATGCTCGTCATCGCTCCAAATATCAGCACCTGTTGCAAATGCTGCGGCAATAAACGGAGTATCTTTTGGGTCTATATGCCACATTATTTCTTTTGCTGTATCAAAATATTTTTTGATTATTTCATCATCTACGAAAATACATTTTTTTGTTAATTGATCAAGAATGAGATCAAAAACAATTTCACTAGTATGGGATTTTTCAAGCAGTTCATTTTTATATTTTTTTATTTCCGCATTACTAAATGAAATAATAAAGAATTCGGAATTCAAATGGTAAAAAATCCTTCTTGTTGCCGAGTCCTTAATTAAAGCCGCAAATAAAATATTACTATCAACTACTAATCGCATGTTGGTACCTCAGATCATTTTTTGAATCGTTTGAGTATTTCTCCCTTTACCTTGTGCCCAATTCTGTTTACGTCCTCTTCCGTAAGCTCACTTTTTTCAACCAGCTTGTCCATCCAATGCAATTCACGTATTTTCTGTTCAAATGCTTGTCTAGCTACTTCGCTCCATTTTATGTCTAAATGAAGCTGCATCTCTTTGTAAAGCGCCTCAGATATCGCCAGGGTCATATTAACCATAATGCTCACCTATGTGTAATATGTGTATACAAATATTTATAAAATAACTACTTTTCAGAAAAAACGGGCCCGGTGGGATTTGAACCCACGACCTTCACCTTAGGAGAGTGTCGATCTATCCAATTCAGGAAAACTAGTTATAAACTAAAATTCTGGCTGAGCTACGGGCCCGCATAACATAAATAAAAAGAAGAGAAAAAAATAAAAAGGAACTTACCTAGCTGTCGCGTCAGCGACTAAAGCAGCATACATAAGAAATGCAATGGAATAGCTGCAGCCATGAGCGCGCAAGTTAAATCGCGTCGCTCATTGGCTTACAATAATCGTTCCATGTACAGGTGGGTAATTTTGGGAGTACATTTCATACTCACCAAGTACAGTAAATGTATAACTGAAACTTTGTCCAGGTTGTAATGGTCCCGAGGTAGTTTCTACAATTCTAGTTACTGTGTTTTTGACTACGATTATGTGATATGTTGCATCATTATTTACCCAAGTTACTGTATCTCCAATATTTACTTGAGATTCAACTGGAGACATTTTCTTGTTTGCAATTGTAATTTCAACTTCTTTGTAGACTGGCTCTTTGCTTGCTACTGTAAATGTAACTGTGCTCTTCTTTGCTGGCGAGTAAGAGGTTCCATCACTCTTTTTGAGTTCAACTTCAAGTATGTGTTCTCCTACTGCAACATCCTCAAAGAGATAGCCTATTTCCCAGATGGTTATTGGCGCTCCACCGTCGAGTTTAAGCACAAAGTGTCCCTGGCCTTCAGTTACTTTTGTAGTTGGAGGTACAAGAAGCAGATTAGTAGTGCTTAAAAGAACCTCAACTGAAGTACTTGTTCCATCAATTTCAAGATACTCTCCATCAGTTGGATAAACTAGAGTAAATGAAGGAGTTGGTTTATTCTGGGTAGTCCCCCCAGTTGTATCCTCCGTAGTGTCTTCTTCTCCATTGCCTTTTCCGAGAATTCCTCCAAGGTCAATGCAACCATAAGCGCTAAGTAGAACTATTCCTAAAAACAATGCAAGAAATATCCTTTTGTCCATATACAAGTCTATGGATAAATACTATTTAAAAATTAGCGGAGAGTAGAAATAACGGTATAATTATGAATAATAAATTAGGGGCAGTTATATTTGACTTTGATGGGGTAATTGCATACACAGAAGAAATACACCTAAAAACATTCAGGGAAGTTCTTGCTCCTTTTGGAATCAGTATAGAATCCAGAAGATGGTACACTGAATTTGTAGGTGTTGGGGGCAGAAGCATAATGACTACTCTTCTAAAGGAGAACAAAATTGAAGAGGGCAGTGGAGAGCTCATGGAAAAAAGAAACAGCTTATTTTTTGAGTATATAGAGAAGAATAAGATAGAGATTGTGCCTGGCATTCATGAATTTATTGAAAAACTGGATGAGATGGAATTAAAAAAGGCGATTGCTTCTGGAAGCAGGAGGAAGGCAATCACAAAAATAACTGAACAAATGGGCATAATCAACTATTTTGATGCAATCATCTGTGCAGAGGATGTAGAGAAAAAGAAGCCAGATCCAGAATGCTTCCTGCTGGCAGCTAAAAAACTTGGAGTAAATCCCGGGCATTGCCTGGTTCTAGAAGATTCTCCGAATGGGCTAAATGCAGCTAAAAGCGCAGGAATGCCATGTGTGTGCGTAAAAAACCCATATTGAAAAGAACTGGATGGTTGCTTAGGAACAATAGATAACTATAAGAATTTTCCAATGGAAATATTTGAATAGACTAGGTTGAAAATTATGATTGAGTTGGAGCTTAATAGAAAAAAGAAAACAATTACAGTTAGCAAGCCAGAGGATGTTAGTTCAATTGCTAAAGGATTCTATGGAGAAATGGAAAAGGGAGTAATTTCCCTAACTCCAGAAGAAGTGCTTTACTTGATGGATATAAGAAATGGAAAATGCCATGATGAAAGTGGAAATGTCCATTCATTCAATGAGGTTGCAAACTTATTCATTAAGAAGGAAAAACTGCTTGCAAGGTATCTTACATACAAGGATTGGAGAGATAGAGGGCTAGTTCTAAGAGAAGCAATAGAAGCAAAAGGAAATTATGGAAAAAGTACAATTAAAAAAGGGTATAAGTACCAGGAATTCAAACCAGCTTCTTATGCGATTACTGGATTATTTTTCCCAGAAGATCTTCAAACAGTAATTGATGATGAATTAAGCGGAAAGGAATTATACGAGCGATATTGGATTGGACAGTTTGGAACATACAAAGCCCATCATAGGGGAAAGATTGCAAAATTAGATATTTATGAAACAATATTCATGCTCAAGCACGGAGGGCTTACACTGTTGAATAGCGATCTAAAAAAAGTAATTAAAATTGCAGAGGAACGGATAAAATATTTTGAGGATATGTATGCTGTTTATGAGGAATGGAGGCTCAGCGGGTATGTAATGAAGAGCGGGTTCAAATTCGGAACGCATTTTAGATTATATTTCCCAGGTGCTTCTCCAGTAAATACAGAGAGTGAGTGGATCCATTCCAAGCATGTGGTTCATGTATTTCCAAGAAGCAGTAAGCTGCTTATTTCTGAATGGGCCCGCGCAATCAGGGTTGCACATTCAGTAAAGAAAACATTTATTCTTGCAATTCCTGGAAGGAAAACTGATGTGGAGTTCAATCCAAGAAAATTGCATATTGATTTCTTATTGTATCATAGGAAAAAGGATGGGATTGAAACTCCTAAGGATGGACATCCTAAATATTTCATGCTCTCTCTTTCTGAGGATGAATATATTGGGGGGGAACAGCTCGCAAGGGCACTTGCAGAGTGCAACCATTATGGATTAGAATTATTGATGGCTATTTCAGATAGGGAGAGTAGTGTAACTTATTATAGGATAAAAAGAATTGAACTTCCAAAGAGCAAGTTTGATTATTTTGAGATTGAGTGGGAACAGCCATAATTGTAGTTCTCCTTGAATATACTCAAAACACATATCGAAAGCTTTATATACATTTCTGTACCTAATTGTTATCAACTAATAAGTTTTGGTGATTAATATGACACAAAGAATTCAAATACTTAAGCATGCTCCCACACTCAATACAGTTATTATGGTAGAAAAAGCTTTACAAAATACAAAAAAAAGCGTGGTAACAGTTGCAGAACTAAAAAGATTACTTCCAAAGCAGGTGAATCATAACACGCTTATGACAATACTTTCTTACTTAGAGGAAAGCAATAAAATTGCAGTAAGTCTGAAAGGGATGACCTGGATACATAATCCTAACCGCAATCTAAGAAAAGCAATTGCAACTGGGATGGAATTATGAAAACTGTACGATTAATTCTTTCTCCAGACCAAGTGAACGGCGTACCGTTCACGGGTCCATTGAAATTTTTGTGAAAATTTCAATTGGAAGCTGAAGAGGTTTATAAGTATTTGAATGAGCATGCAACACATTCTAAGAGAGAGCAAACATTTCTCAATGCAGTAAACAAGAAAATTGAACTAATAAAATCAAATATTCATTATTGAGATCCGATATCGAAAAAACTAATCCCTTCAGAATATAAAATAAAGTACGGAGTGGATAATCTTTTCAGGGTTGAACTTCCAAACTATTGGCGGATGCTTTACACACTAACTGAAGGTGAAAGCCAGATCGAGATCGTTGCTTTTGTGTTAGATATGATCGATCATAAAGAGTACAACAAGAAATTTGGTTATCGGAATCAGTGAAGTAACGATTGTGCAAAGAGTTAAAAATTATAAATACGATTTTGAAACAGAGGATTTTGATCCAGTAGATTAACCATATGGCGAATAGATGGGAGATCCAATCGGCAGAATAATTTCATTTTTTTGCGGAGTAGGAATTCTATGGGTACTTAGCTTATTTGGATTCTTTAATGATCCAATTGGAACATTTTTTGCATCTGATGCTGATCCAGAGGATTGAGGAGCAAGAATTGCAACTCCGATTATGATTTTATTATTTCTATATATTGCTCTTCAATGCTTTGTAATGGCACTTTATGAGGAGAAAAAAGTGGTATAAAAGGCAAGCGGTTGGGATGTAATTATTTTTCAGATGATTTTACCTGCATTAATTGCATGTGTAATTAGCTATTATATTGGAAAATCAATTGGAAAGGAATTCAAACCAGATGGAGGAAAAGGAACTTTCTATTTGATTGGAGCAGTTTTATGGGTAATTGGAGGATTTTATTTCCAGGCAGTTTGGTGGAACATGCCTTTCTTTCCAGCAATGACTGTTTCTCTGGTTGTTGTGCTTGGCTCGTATGTTTATGGAGCTGAGAGGGGAGAGGATGAAGGGGAAAAGAAAGATGGAAGAATATAATGAGCAAATTGAAAAAACCAGGAGTTGAAATAAAGAGTGTGAAGTGAGGGAGAATATGAAAAAAATATTCTATTTGATGATTGTTGGAATCTTATTGCTTGGATTTGGGTGTATTGGAGCAAAACCTAAACTTGTAACTGAAGGAGTACAAGGAAAGGGAGAGATTTGGCTAACTGGATGTTATTCTACAGTAACTGGGTATGTAAAAAATACTGGAAGCGCTGATGCAGAGGATGTGAGCATTACTTGTACTGCAACTCAAGGAGGGACTATAACTTCAAATTCAATTAGTACTGGAGCATTATCAAAAGGTTCCCAAGTTCCATTCTCAGTGGATGTGGATACTGATTGCTTTGGTGGAGAGGCAACTTATAGTTGCACAGCAAGTTGTACAAATTGCTGATTTTTATTTTTTTATATTTATTTAAGAAAAAGAAACGCTCCCATCGGGATTTGAACCCGAGCCACTGGATTGAAAGTCCAGCATCCTTAACCGGTCTTGAAGGTCTTGTTCGCAAGACTCAGGACCACACAAGAAAAACCGATGTGGTCTTGGTTTGTCCTGACAAGACTATCCGAGACTCCTTTGGCCGAGCTAGACTATGGGAGCATCAACAACTCCATTAGATATTAATCAATTAAGGAGTAGCTTAGTAATTAATAAGCAAAGTATTTGGTTATAAAATAGAATAAAAAGCTTTGCGTGGATATTTAATTATGGCGCAGGTAACTCTTGATTATAAAACCCCTAATTATCAGGTCTATAAGGCTGAGGATCCAAAACTCCCAAAAAATACTCTAATTATTAGTTCTGAGGAAACCAGGGCAGTTCTTTATAATCCGCATATTGCTGGAAAGCAATTGCAGGATGCAATGGAAAAAGTGAGTATAGTATTTAACGAAGTAGTTAAGGAAAAGGTTTTGAAAGAGGAAAAATCAATGGATGCAGTTGAGTTTGTTCTTCTTGCTGGAGGATTGTATTATAATTTAAATTATGGATTCAAAAAAGTGCATAATATGGCTCTTCCCCAGTGCTTCTTAGGAATAAAAAGGCAGAGAGTGGAGGGAAAAGAAGGCCAGTTTAATGCAGTTGCAACTTATGAGAATTTTGAATCCTTAGGAAATAATGCAACAGTAATTATAGGAGATACTATTGCGAGTGGAGCAACAATTGTAAGGGCAGTTAAAATACTTGAGGATGCATTGGAGGAGAAAGAATACAAAATTAAGAATATTGTGATTATTTCCCTAGCTTGTTCAACTGAAGGAGCAAGAAGATTGAAAAAACTTGAAGAAAAAATTCAGGGAAAAGTATATCTAATTGTTGCAGAGCAATTATTCCATGTAATGCCAGATGGAACAGATTTAAGATTCTTAAGGGAAGATACAGTTATTCCTGAGGAAACCCAGAAATATACAATTAAAACTTACGGGACATTTTTAGGAAGGGAAATGAAATGCGCTGTATTTGACTGGGGAACCAGGTGCAAGAATCCAAAAAAACACTACACTGAATTCTTAGAGTTTGCAGAGCAGATTTTGAAACATAAGGAAATAGATAAGAAAGGGAAGGAAGTAATTGAACTAATGAAAAAAGAAGCGGAAGAAGAGTTGAAGAAATTCCCCTAATTATATTCATCTACGGATAGTCTAAAATCGCCTTTTTATGAACTCACCTACATCTAATGCCCCTAAAAAGAGCGAAACAGGACAGAGCAGGGTGTTTCCATGCCTCTCAAATGTTTCTTTTGTAAGCAACAGACCGCGGTCGAACCTGTTCAGCTTTAAATAATCTGAAGAAGAGATATTGTTTTGCCATTTTACTTCCACACCAACTGTTTCCTTTCCAAGAGTAAAAACAAAGTCAACTTCTCTCTTTCCATCATTATAAAAATAAACATCTGTGAGCCTGTTTAGATGCTCAAATACAATGCTCTCTGTCTTACAGCCATCGTCATAGGTTGCGTTGGACCATTTCTCGCTTATTTTCAGCAGTAATGGATCCCGCAGGTAACATTTTTTCTCCTTTCTTCGCAAGACCTCCATTGGGCTTATTGTAGTTTTTTCAACAACTTTTGTAAGAAGGAGCTCATCAAGCATTTCCAGATAATCAATTACAGTATTGTGTGAACCGATTCTGGTCTCCTTTCTTATTGCATCAAAAGGAAATTGCGAACATTTTTTTCGTATTACTGCACCGAGAACTTCCCTTGCAAGCACAGGGTTACGCCCTGCCTTTATAATGTCCCCTTCTATCCATCTCATGTATCTTTCCAAGATTACCTCGCTGACTCCTCCGTTTATTGCAGACATGAAACCGCCTGTTTCCAGATATCTGGATAGGAGTTTGTTAAGAGAGATGAGTTTTATGAAGTTTTTCTCTAAGATTTCCTGATTAAAATTATTCAATCTTATTTTCGGCAAGTGCATGCCAAAAAGAGAGCAATAGGTCCTAAAAGAACAAGGCAGAAAATAATGTTCTTTGCCCTCTACTCCGCGGCCTGGAAGCATTTCTCCCCCCTGCCAAAGATCAAGTGCATTTGAACCAGAGAGAAAGATTTTGTCTGTGTTCTTAATGTCTCCTCGGTCTACAAGTAATTTTATTACAGAATACCATTCCTTTACACAGGTTATTTCATCCAGAAACAGTATCCTTTCTGTAGCAGGAGCAAAACGGTCCAGATAAGCCGTTATTATACTGTACGCGTCATCCTTTCCCTTGCACATGTCAAAAGAAAAATAAAAAAGGGCGCGGGGGTCGCTTTTCAACAATGCTTCCCGTATCATAAGTTTTAGTAGCGTTGTTTTTCCAACCTGACGCGGGCCTCTCAGAATGTAAACTCCGCCTTCCCGTGCTTGAAAATTTGGGGTGTATTTTATCTCTTTGGCTTCAAACTCACGTATGTGTTTATCCTCGTTTATTGCCTCTTTTCTCTCCCACCAGGGATTAAATTTGAGCAATTCAGAAGTTTCCATGTTGATAGTATACTGACAAAGTATTTATAAATATATTGTCAGTCAAAAATCAGAGTATTCAGAGCAGAATCTTCATAAATACCACCGCAAGGAAACCAAAGATTTAAATCTTTGGATTAATTTCGGAGTTTCCGA
>CAYYPF010000037.1:0-9539 GCA_964473475.1 Microcaldota archaeon
GCGACATTGCGAAAACAACTACATTAGTTAGCATGAATTAGTTGTTTTCGTATAGCTGTCAAAATGCTGTAAGCTGAAGTTCACATTTTGACAAGGAGAGCTTCGATATATTTAAGGTGTTGCAAATCGCAAGTCACTTAGGCAATGCTTAGGTTTTTAATTTGCAATGGGTTAATATTCTGATATATATTATAGCAAACAACGAAAGTAATGCAACAGCGTTACAGTATGTTTTAGTCGTTGTTTGCTAGGACGCAATCGTCATTTGCAGAGCAAATGACGAGACTTGACCAACAGGTCAAGCAGAGCCGCATTATTTATGCGGATTGCTATAAACCAATAATGTTTTTTCTTAAAAGGTGAATATACATGCCCAGAGCAGGAGATTTCGTTCGCATCGATTATACCGGAATTAATGAAGATGGGATAGTCTTTGACTCTACAAAAGGCGAAATCTCAAAAAGATTAAGAAAAAAAGAAGGTCCGGTTCTAGTAATTCTTGGGAAAAATCAAATAATCAGGGGTCTTGAGGAAATAATTATAGGAATGAAAGAAGGGGAAGAAAAAGAAATATCTGTTCCCCCAGAAAAGGGATTCGGGAACAAAAAAAAGGATTTCTTCAAAGTATTCAAAGATACCGAGTTTCGAAAGTTTAATGTGGCTTCCCAGCCTGGTTTACAAGTAGAAGTTTATTTTGGAAAAAATAGAATGGTTGGAACAATAAAATCCGTAACTAGTGGACGGGTTCTAGTGGATTTAAATCATCCACTTGCTGGCCAGAATTTAAAATACACTTTAAAGGTAATTAAAGTATTAACTTTACCTGATGAAAAGATTGGTGCTCTTTTAGAAGAAACTGAAATGGAGAATAGTTTTAAGCTAAATGGAGAATCTCTAGAAATTTCACTTAAGAAACCAAAGGAAATGGGCAAAGAGGAATTTTCAATTCGAACACTTCAATTGAAAAACGTAATTCAAAGTAATATTTCAAGTATTAAGAAAATAGATATAAAGGAAGGGGACTAATTTGTTGAATTTCACGGAACTTGCAAAAAAAAGTGCAGGTTACCAGCTTAAACTGGATTCTATGATTAAGGAAGATCAGAAAATATTGGAAGGAACTAAAATTATTGCAAAAGAACTTCCTGTGCTTAATTCTTTGGTTTACACTTCTGTAAAATGGCCAGTTAAAATTGTTCATCCATTATTTGAAGCTAGAACTGCCTTTGCTGTTCCAAATAACTATTATCAGCTACTTTCCTTAGATGAAGAACGAATGAGCTCATTCTTTTCTCATAATTCTACCCGTTCAATTTTCTTTTCAGGAGAACAGCTTATGCTATACTCTAAAACAATGAATCATAAGGAAGGAATTGATTATTTTACCTCATTCTTATTTGCCCATTTTGAGAAGGGAGAATACAAAGTTGATTTCTCAAATAGAGTTCTTACAATTAATGCAAATATAGAGAAAAATCTGAAGAACTTAATAACTGGGAAGAATGAGAAAAGGAGAGTTTCTTTTAATTTTGTAAATGAAAATATAGAAGGAAGAATTTTAACTCCAGAACAAGCAGCAACCTCTGCGCATATGCGTGCAATCTACCAGAAATATGGGGGTTTGGATAAGAAATTAGCTTCTTCAGATCTAGAGGGGTATGTTGTTAGTGTAAATCATTTCTCTCCTCATCCATATATGCTTTTGCAAAAGGAAGATTTCGGATTCCAGACTAATCGGGAATTTCAGGAGCATGTGATGGATTATTTCAAAACTTATTTGAACCTTTCCAAGAAACAATAGCCAATTAGTGTATACGTTAGTTTTGCAGCTAAAAAGTCACTTCTTTCATTTACCTCAAAAGGAGCTAATTCCACAACATCAAAACCAACTATTTTTTTATATTTTCCAATTTCTTCTAGAAGATTAATTACTTTGCTCCAGCTTAATCCTCCTGGTTGTGGAGTTCCAGTTGCTGGAACCTCACTAGGATCAAACCCATCCACATCTATAGTTATGTAAACTTCTTTTCCGAGTTTATCCAACACCTGTTCATTCTCAAAATTTATTCCAAAAATATTCTTTAAAATATTTTTATTATTCATAAATTCTTTTTCTTCTTTAGCATAATCCCTTATTCCTACGGAAACAAAAGGCAATTTTTTATCAAATGCTCTTCTCATTACACACCCGTGATTTATTTTGCTTCCCAAGTATTCATCTTTTAGATCTGCATGTGCATCTATGTGCAGAACTGAAGCCTTGAGGTCTAAGGCCTCAAATGCCCCTATGCTTACAATATGGCTTCCTCCCAGAAGAACTGGTTTTTTCCCATCAGAAATTACTTTTACAACCGCTCGCTTTACTTCTGTAACTATTTCTTCAGGTTTTTTATTTTTTAACTTTAGAGGTTCAAGTGTGTGAATCTTTACTTTTTCACTAATTGAATCTTTTAGTTCTATACTATAATGCTCTAGTTGCAAGCTAGCTTCTAGAATTGCCTTTGGACCTTTATCTGAGCCAGTTCCCCATGCTACTTTACCTTCATACGGTGCAGAGAGTATTACTATATCTGCATCCTTATAGTTAGTCTGGATTCCCAAAAATGAATCATTAGCCATGAAATATTAAGGATGATATTATCTTTTTAAATGGAAGCGAAGTATCTAATTTATGGGATTTATACGGGATTTCCTTAAACTAACTAGATTTGAACATGCACTGATGCTTGCGGTCGGAGTCCTTATAGGAGAAATAGTTGTTTTGAAAGGAATTCCTCCAGTTGATTCTATTTTACTTTTCTCTTTATTGGTTCCTATTCTTGCAGAAATGGGTTCTTTTTCATTGAATGATTATTTAGATATCAAAACTGATCGAGCAAATAAACGAACTGAAAGGCCTTTAGTTAAAGGAACAATTTCTCCACAGTTTGCGCTTTATTTTTCGTGGATTGCATTTATTCTTTCAATCTTCTTTGGGTATTTAATTAATATTTATGCATTTTACATTTCTCTCATATTCAACCTACTGGCAATTGCGTATAATTGCAAATTGAAAGATTTTCCATTAGTTGGAAATGCATTTATTGCATTTAGTATGGCAATCCCATTCTTGTTTGGGAATTTTGTTTATTCCACAGAATTAAATAAACTGCCGATTGCTCTTGCAGTTCTTGCATTCCTATCTGGATTAGGAAGAGAAATTGTGAAATCTGTTCAGGATATGGAAGGGGATAAAAAAGCAAGAAAATCAAATACGCTTCCAATTGCAATTGGAAAAGAAAAATCATTGTTCATTGCAGCTTTCTTATTTTTACTTTTCTCCACGGGAGGGGGGTTATTGGTTCTCTATTTAGAACAAACACTCTCAAAATTGTTAATATTAGTATTTCTATATCTCATGTACCCTCTAGTAATCGATTTGTTTAAAGGAAATTCAGAAAAAGAATTCCTGGAGCATATACGGAAAAGGACGCTGATTGCATTTTCAATAGGTATGTTGGCTATTTTATTTTCATTATTGTTTTAGCTATTTTGGTTTTTAATTTTTTTTCAATCACTTTCTCTTTTTGAGGCAGATATTTAGATATTAGAACTAATCCAACAATCGCAGTACTTATAAGTGCTATGAAGTAGTTTCCAATTCCAACTTCAATTCCAATTGCAGCAGTAATCCACACTGCAGCAGCAGTTGTAAGCCCCATTATTTTATCCTCGTATTTCCAAATAACCCCCATGCCTAGAAAACCGATTCCAGTTACGATATTAGATACTATTCTGCCTTTGTCTGCATTTGCGCCTAATATTGGATCCATAGAAGCAATTGTAAATAATGTACAACCTAAGCAAATAAGTGTGAATGTTCTTATGCCTGCTGCTCTCCTTCTTCTTAGGAATCCAATGAATAATCCCAGAGTTAATGAGACTAGTAATTTCTGTATTGCGATATAATTTTCTGGTTCAAGCGTAAATGGTTCCATGCGGATACAACGACTTCATTTATTTAAAATGTTTCCATTTTATTTTCTATACCAATTGGGGCCAAGTGAACGTGTGTTCACAAGTCCACCAAAATTTTGTTAAATTTTGGGGTCGTAGGTTAACCTGGTAACTAAGTTTGTGCAAACACAAACCTTGCCAGAAGACTGTAGGCTTCGGGAGTCTATGATCTGAGTTCAAACCCTAGGCAAGGGGAAGTTTCCCCTCGCCTGAGTGTTCACCTACTCCCCTCTAATTTGAATATTAGAGGGAGGTTGAGAATCTCAGCGACCCCATCATTTTTAAATTGAATATTTTGTATCTTTCTTCTAGGTTTTACTATCTTGATCCAACTAAAAAAGTTCCAGAGAACAAGTTCTCTAGCTCCCAAAGTGCTTCGCACTTCAGGATGGATCGATCTATGTTCAATCACCATCCAGTGAACTTCGTTCACTAGCTCTCGAAGTTCTTCGAACTTCAAGATCAGGTGTTGAACAGCTAGAAAACCTAGCAACGTTTTCTGGATTCACAATCAATGGAGAAATCATCTGGTTGTGGATTTGAAAAATATAAGAGGTTGTAAATATGCCAGCATGCCCACATTGTCATATATTCAAAGGATTATGGTCTCCGCTAAATGAAAAAAACGGAGTATACTCTTGCAAAATCAATGCAACACACAAGTTTACCAGAGATAAGAGCGGAAATTTCCATTCTGTTTCCAAAACCTGAGTTTATTTAATTTTTTCCTTTATAATAATTGCATGAATATTAACGAATTAGTTAGAAAACACGCTTTAAAGAATGCCTTTGATTATGGAAAGGCAAATCCTGGTTCTGTAGCTGGAAAAGTAGTCGCAGAGTTTCCTGATGCAAAAAAAGATATGAAATCTACAATGCAATTAATTAGTAAAATCATATCAGAAGTAAATAAACTGAAAAAAGAAGAACTTGATAAAGAATTGAGTAATTATACGTTTATTGAAAAACCAAAGGAAGAGAAAAAAGGATTTGAAATTAAGAATGCTGAAAATGGAAAGGTGCTCACAAGATTTCCACCAGAACCTTCTGGCTACCCGCATATTGGCCATGCAAAAGCAGCTTTCTTAGATTATGAAATCGCCAAACAGTATAATGGAAAAATGATCCTTAGGTTTGATGATACGAATCCAGAGAAAGAATCCCAGGAGTATGTGGATGCAATAAAGGATGGGTTGAAATGGCTTGGAATTTCTTGGGATAAGGAGAGTTACACTTCTGACCACATGAGTGAATTATACACGGCTGCTGAAAAGTTGATTTCTATTGGAAAAGCTTATGTTTGCACCTGTTCCCAAGAAGAAATAAGCAAACAGAGAGAACAAATGAAGCCCTGTGCTTGTAGGGCATTAGATTCTAAAGAAAATTTAATCCGCTGGAAAGATATGCTTGCTGGAAAATATGAAGAGGGAAAGATAATCTTAAGATTTAAGGGAGATTTTTCTGCACTAAATACAGTTATGCGAGACCCTTCATTAGCTAGAATAATTATGAGTCCGCACTATAAACAAAAGAAAAAATATATTGTCTGGCCCTCTTATGATCTAGCAGTAGTTGTAATGGATGCACTTGAAGGAATTACTCATCCAATGCGTTCAAAAGAATATGAACTTAGAGATGAGCTATACAATGCACTATTTGATGCACTTGGGTACAAAAGGGCAACAATGATTGGATTTTCAAGATTGCAAATAAAGAATGCTCCAATTTCAAAAAGACTTTTAACTCCGCTTGTAAAAGAAAATAAAGTTTTAGGATGGGATGATCCCAGGCTTCCTACTCTTAAAGGACTAGCTAGAAGAGGCATTCTTCCTGAAGCAATAAAGAATTTTGTACTTTCTTTTGGACTTTCCAAAGTAGAGAGTGAACCCACTTTGGAAGCACTTTTAGTTGAAAACAAAAAATTTTTAGACCCAGTTTCCAAACATTATTTCTTTGTTCCTGATCCAGTTAAAATAAAAATAAAAAATGCACCAGTAAAAACTGTTGTTCTAAAAGTCCACTCTAAAGATGAATCATTAGGAACTAGGGAAATAGAAGTTGGAGAAGTGATTTTAATTCCTAAGGGAGATTTTGATTCATTAAAAGATGGTGAGGTTTTTAGATTGAAAGATTTATACAATGTTAAGTTGCTCAATAAGAAAAAGAAAGAATGCGAATTTTTAGGGGATGGACTAGTTGAGAAAAAAATTCAGTGGGTAACTAAAGATAGTCCAACATGTGAAATTTTGGTTCCAAAAGACCTAGTGGATAGTGAGGGAAAATTCAATCCAAATAGTTTAGAAATTGTAAAAGGATTATGCGAAGTTTCCTGCACTAAATTGAAAGAAGGAGAAGTAGTTCAGTTTGAAAGGTTTGGTTTTTGCAGATTGGATAGAAAGGATAGAGACAAATTAACTTTTGTTTACTCTTGTTAATATCCTGGGAAAACGAAAATTTTTTTCACCAATCTGATAGCTATAAAAAATGACTTCTGGATATATATACGGTTGCAAATATGCTTGAGTCCTTTTCTCCGATTATAAGAGTCGAACCTCCAAAGGAACCTGAATTTTCCTCAGATTTTGAATTAAATGAAACTGTAAAAGGAGTTTTTGAATCCAATGGAATAAAAAAACTTTACAAACACCAGACAGATGCAATTTCACTCATAAGAAAAGGAAAAAATATAGTTGTTTGTTCCCCAACTGCAAGTGGAAAAACTGAAATCTATCTTTCAGAAGTTGTTTCTGCTGCTCTTGAAGGGAAAACCTCGCTTATTCTTTATCCAACCAAAGCCTTGGCTAGGGATCAGTTTGAAAAATTCAAACCATTCAAAATGTATGGAGTTAACACAGCTGTTTATGATGGAGATATAACTGAAAGCCAGAAGAAAAAGATTAGGCAAGATAATCCACACATTTTAATTACAAACATAGATATGCTTCACCATATTCTTCTGCATAACCGTTCATTTGTAAATTTTTTCAATAATCTAAAGTTTATAGTTTTAGATGAAGTGCACATATACAGCGGAATCCTAGGTTCCCATACTGCAAATATTCTTTGGAGAACAAAAAGAATTGTTGGAAGGCCACTTCAGCTTATTGCAACATCAGCTACAATTAAGAATGCGAAATCATTTGTTTCAACAATTTATGGAGAGGAAGTTGAAGAGGTAAGTGGAAATACCTCTAAAAGAAGCCAGATCTCTCATTATATTATTCCTCCTAATGGAGAAAATTATCTTACAACTACAATTAAAGTAGTCAAAGAACTTGGAAAAAAATGTCTAATCTTTGGAAACTCACATTCTTCTGTTGAAAAGCTAGCGTTAATTGGGAATAATCAGGAACTTCCAGTTCACGTCTACCGTGGAGGATTAGATTATGAAAAAAGAAAGAAAATTGAAGAACAATTCAAAGAAGGAAAAATAAAATATCTTGCAACTACTTCTGCACTTGAACTTGGTTTGGATGTAGGTGATGTTGACTGCGTAATTCTTTCTGGATATCCTGGAACATTAACCCGGACCAAACAAAGGATTGGAAGAGCTGGAAGGAAGCAGCAGGAAGCGTATGCAATTTTTATTGCAAAAGAAAATCCGCTTGACCAATATTTTATTGATAATACACAAGAGTATTTTGAAGGAGAACCAGAAAGTTGTTTTGTTGAACCAAATAATAAGAACATAAAGAAAATCCACATAACTGCTGCTGCAAGGGATCAGCTCCTTAAGGAGGAAGAAGTTAGGGGCATTGGAGGGTTAATTTCTGAACTTGAAAGCGAAGGCTTATTAAAAAAATGGGGAAAATTTTATTCAGCTACCTCTCAGGCTTGGCAGAAGCTCAATCTTCTGAATATTCGCGGAATTGGAGAGAATATAGAAATTTTTGATGCTGCACGTGAAGGAAAAATAGGGGAACGCTCCCTTCCTTTTGCAATGAATGAGCTTTTTGAGGGTGCACTTTATTTACACGGTGGCAAGGCGTATATTTCAGAAAGACTAGATATAAAACAAAAGAAGGCATTTTTGGTTCCTTTGAATGGAGAAACTGATTATTTAACTCTTCCAATGAAAGATAAGATAGGAGACATAATACAGGAAATAAGCAAAAGAGAATTATTCGGCTATCCATTCTCTTATGGAAAAATGCATGTAACTGATTCAGTTTATGGTTTTAGAATAAAGGATATGTATAGTGGAAAGATTCTAGGAGAAACAAAATTTAAAGTTCCGTATACTTATGAATTTGATACGTACGGAGTTTGGCTGGATTTGGAAAATCTTGCAATTGAAATGCCTGATTTTGGAGATGGACTTCACGGATTCGAGCATGTTTCCATTGCAATGAGTTCGAATATAACTGGTGCTGATCCTAGGGAAGTCGGGGGCTTAAGCTATTCCTTTGGAAAATTATTCATTTTCGATTCGATTTCTGAAGGAAATGGCGTAACGAAAATAATTTATGATCATTTTGAAGATATTTGCAAAATGGCTTATAATCGTTTGAAAAATTGTAAGTGTGAAAAAGGATGCCCAAAGTGCGTTCTTGATCCAATGTGCGGAAATGATAATCGCTTTTTGAACAAAGAAGGGGCGATTGAAATCGCAAAGGCCATCTTAAGTGTTAAATAGTAAACTCTTGTATTCTACTGATTACGAGACAAATGGCGATGTTTAAAATAATTTGTTGATATACTCAACCAATAAGTTTCTTTGAATCTGTTGCCAGAGGTTGATCCTTGATGGTTGAGGATAGATCGAGCCAAGTTTTTTATTTGGCTCGAGATATACCAGTTAGGCTGTTTTTTAGTAAGGGGGGGATTTCATGATAATGAAAATACGTAAACGCGGTGGTTCTGTTGTTCCTTTTGATAAAGAAAAATTAGTAAGTGCAATTTTTAAGGCAGCTGAATCAGTGGGTGGTTCAGATAAACTTGAGGCAGAAAAGGTTGCTGAATTGGCTTATGGGTATCTTTCTGAACAATTTAAAGAAGACCAAATACCTTCAGTAGAAAATGTTCAGGACTGTGTAGAAAAAGCATTAATAGAAAAAGGCCATGCAGCAACTGCAAAGGCATACATCTTGTACAGGCACAGAAAGGCAATGGAAAGAGAAATGAAAAGACTTATGGGGGTTACTGATGATCTTAAACTCTCTCTAAATGCAGTCAAGGTTCTTGAGAGAAGATATCTATTAAAAAATGAGGAAGGAAAACCAATTGAAACTCCAGGGCAATTAGTTAGAAGAGTTGCGCATTATATTGCTTCTGCAGAGAAAAAATTCGATGGAAATGATAATGATCTAAAATATTATGAAGATGCTTTCTTCAACATTATGAAAAATTTTGAATTTATTCCAAATTCCCCGACTTTAATGAATGCTGGGACTGATTTAGGGCAACTTTCTGCCTGTTTCGTATTAAGTGTTGAAGACAATATTGGCGCTATATTTGATACAGTTAAGCATGCAGCCATGATTCACCAAACTGGTGGTGGAACTGGATTCTGCTTTTCCTTTTTAAGGCCAAAAGGAGACTTT
>CAYYPF010000038.1:0-1389 GCA_964473475.1 Microcaldota archaeon
AACCCGCTAAATCCCTTAAAAGTTGAACCATCCCTGACAACTTCAAGAAAATCCAAAACATCGTATAACGACTGGTCAACATCCCGGTAAGTTCTGCAGATTTTGTGTACTGCTTCCAGGACACGGTTGCAAAAAGATTCATCAGCTAAATAAAAAACATTATCTTGCCCTTTAACTGGAACAACTAGGTGCCTTTCATTTCCTATAGCTAAAAGTTGTCCAGCTCTTAGGTTTCTGGAATGCTCAAGAAGTAAAGTTGCATTTCTTCCTCCCATTGTGCCTTTTTTATCATCTGTATGACTACCAACGGAACGAGGTTTTTGATGAGATTTAGACATAGGAGTATATATATAGTAATAATATATAAAAATGGATGGGTCTGAACTCAAAAACATATTGATATAGACTAATTAATAATTTCTGGAACTGGCACGCTGCTTTTTAAGTTCTGGAGGAGCGTGTGCCACGTATATGTCGTGTAGTTCAGCATTTGGAGGAGCTTCCAAACCTCTTTTCTCTGCTTCTGAAGCAATTTGTAAGAATAACTCTGCTCATCTCTTGTCTGGAGCATTACTGACTGTATTGAGGATTAATTCTGCCAAAGGGTCGTTCATTCCGAAGCCCTGAGCTTTTTCCAATTTTCCAATATTGAAAGTATCTTCTTCGGTCAATGGTTTTTTCTCATTTTTTATTGAGTTAGAAGCAACAGATATCTTGGCTTTTAAAGCTGGCCTGCGACCAAAAACTGCTTTCATAACTAATCCAAAATAAGAATTATTTAGTTCACATTCTGGAAATTGGACCTTGAGTTCTTCGCGTATTATATCGCGGGTTAGTGGTTCTGAGGACTCGTCCAATTTCCTGATCAGCCATTCAGCCATGGCAGCCAGCACGGATTTAGGAATACGGGGACTGTTGGAAGGAGTTTGTTCCTCAACTATTATCTCTGCTGGGGCAGTTGGTTCATTTGGTTCTGAAACTGATGTTGCCTCCAAGTCCGGTTCCTCATTTTGGGGTTGAAGTTTAGCTGGAACTTCAGAAATATTATATCTCTTTCCGTTTTCATCAAATAGTTTATACTTTTCAGCTTGTCTTGGAGCTATAATAAAACAAGCATAAACAAGTGCCTCAAGCAAACCTAATTTTCCCATCTTATTTATTTTATCAAAGGAATTTATTTTTGGCATACTGGTATGAATGTCTAGAATATGATCCGACATAAGATTTAGTATCCTTACATGAGGAGATAAAAATTTCAATTTAGGATCTTCATCTAGAGAGTTTGCAATAATCGCTCTCAGAGCAAAAACGAATTTAGTGCATTCTTCATGTTTGAGTAAAAAGAATGTGCCTTTAGCATGTGGATTTCGCACTAATAACCGCTGAATT
>CAYYPF010000038.1:1489-9193 GCA_964473475.1 Microcaldota archaeon
CAACTCTTGAAATCTTCCAGGTTCATTAGCACTCTCAACTTGTTTTGGTTCCTCAGGATGTGTGGCTTCTCCCTCAAGTTCAGGGTATTTGTATTTATCAATTTCTTTTGCTGCCCTGAAACTTAATTGAATGCATAAAATCAAGCATCGTTCAAGTTCTTTTAATTTTCCTTCTTTAGATAAAACATCAAAAGAACTAAGATGCGGTTTTTCATCTATATACTTAACTAATTTGTTTATTGTATCTATGACTTCCTGATCTTCAGGAGACTTTGTTGCACCTTTTAAAAAAGTACGCACAACTTCATTGCAGGCTTGGATGTCAAGCAAAAAAACAGTTCCCCTTTCCCGTGGATTTGCAACTGCAAAAAATTCTTTTTCTAAACTAGTATATATCCTGGCCCTTGAGAATCCGGTTGTATGTGTCTCACTAAGAAGTTTTGGTACTCTGGTGCACCTACAAACTCTTTTTGCTGTAGGTTCTACTCGCGGTTTTGATTTTTCCAATTGAGACATAACTATGCATATTTGTCAATAAAGTATATAAATGGAATTATTGGAACTTAAAAGCACATTAAATTTGACTTAACTATTCTTGAAATCCAGAAATTCAGTAAAAATCAAAGCGCTGATTTTTCCAGAATCTCTACCTGTCAAAATGCCAGAGGCAAGGGGCTGACCGAAGGGAACACGCCACTAACCATCGACTAGTGGTGCCCGAGCATTTTGACAAGTATTAAAATAATAGAGTAAGTAGTGTTCTAGGTGCAAATATGCAAAAGAGATTATTTTTTACAATTTTATTTTTAGGAGTATTCCTTACTCTAGGCTGCATAGGTGAAAAAGAAAGTGAATGTCCAGAAGCTGAGCCTTGTCCGGAATTAAATTGTTCGCAGTGCGAATTAGAGCCTCAAGAATGTCCTGATTGTCCAGTATGTGAAGAGTGTACTGAAACTGAAAAGGAAATTGTAAAATATACCTGCCCAAATGGAATTATAGTTGAGAATAGTTCAAACTGCATTAATTCTGCAAACAAAGGGGAGAGTGAAACATTTACTAGCGAGAAAATAATTGATGAGGTATATTTACTGGATTCAAATACAAGTGAAAAACCAGTTGGAAGCGCAGTTGTTTCAGGAAAAATTTATGCAATAATTGCAAAGGATGAGGAAAAGTTCACTGAACCAGTTACAATTATCCTATTAATTGATGGAGAAGTAATTGATAGTGCAGAAGTTAGCTGTCCGGAGTATTGTACAAATGAAAAAAAGTATTATACTTCTTTTGAGGCTAGTGAAGGAGAGTACAATAATATTCAGATTTTAGTTGAGGATACAAGTGGAGCAACAGGAGAAAGTATAGTTTATAGTTTTGTAAATTCAAATAGTAAAGCAGTTGAATTAGCTGAAACTTGTGAACTTGAGGAAGATGTTGAGGAGTATGAGTGTTTTGAGGATCAAATTACAGCAAAGTACTATGGGGAACTATAACTGAGGGGTGGCCAACAGGAGCAGTAATTAATCCTTATGGTGCTGAAGGGAATTATTCAAAGGTTTGCAATGATCTTTCAGAAACAGCATATTATGCAGGAATTCCAGATGGGCATCTTGCTTATGCTTATTGTGAATTTAAATTCAAAACTTGCCCGTATATTGAAGATACTAATGTGAATCAAGAAACATGCACGTGTGAATGCACAGTGAATATAACTAATGTTGAGGTTTCACTGGATGCGAGCGTTAAGATTCCCAATTGGATAAACTATTCATTAGGAACCCAATGCCAAAAGGAAAAATGGGATAAATTTATGCAAGGAATAAAAATACATGAGGAAGGGCATTTGGAACTTTGCAAGAAAGAGAAAACAGATATAGAAAATGCAGTTAGTGGAATTTCTGTAAGTGCTGAAGGAAAAACCTGCCAAGAAGCATGTGATGAGGCAGTTAAGAAGGCAAAAAAATAAGAGAGCAGAGAATGCAAACTTAATCGTACAGGAAGCGCATCAGGAACAAGAGGAGTATGATACAACTACGATGAATGGAATAAATCAGGGAGCGTTTATTGATTGTACAAACTGTGATTAGAATTAGGGTTTCTTTAGAATAATTGCACTTTCCCTAGTTTCTATTTTAGCTTTAGGAGTTGAGGCAAATCTTTGGAGAGAACTGATTATTTCTGCTTCAAACCCGATTCTCTCTCCAATTTCTGCAAGAATTTCATCTACAAGAATATGCAAGCCGAACATAATTGAGTTTCCAACTATGAATACTGAAGAGGAGTTTGGTTTTAGGAGTCGATGAGACTCTTTTAGGACTTTTTCCATATCTGAGAAATATCCCCCAATTATTGGGTATTTGTGGCCGAATTCTTCTGCTTCTGGAGGAACATTTTCCACTGGAACTTTCTTTTCAAAAGAGTAAAGGCTTCTTCCCCTTGCTTCTTTTACAGAATTTGAATAAGGTTCAAGCAAGGAGAGTTCTAATCCATAAATCTTTGTATAATCTATCCCATTCAAATAAGGAGGGGAAGTAATTATTCCATCAATTGATTCATTTTCTAGATTAATTTTTCTTGCATCCCCAATCTCTATTCTTGGAATAGGACCTTCTATTTTAGAGTTTTCTAAATCTGAAATCATTTCCTTTATTCTTCTGCTGAATACTGGTTTAGCTGGAGGACAGGATTTTCTTTTATCTATTCTTAAAAATCCCCCGTCTTTCATAAGAAAACAGCATTGGGGAATAATTGAGAGCAAACCTAAAAGGAATAAATCTCTAACTTTTTCATTTTCAATTGATTCTACTGCTGAGCGGGCTTTTAAGATAAAGGTTAAACTTTGGGTGGAAAAGATTTTATGTGCCTGGAATAATTCTGGTTTCCAAATAATTGGAGGAGCAGTAATTGTTCGTTCTGAAAATATGTTTAGGGTTTCTTTTGCAAAAGAAATATCTTCTGGAGAATAATCTTCACACTTAACTCTTGAAGCAAATACTGAGAGTGGAGAGGCATCATATCCAATTGAGTTTAAGCCTTTGGATTTTGCATATAAGAGAGTTGTTCCAATTCCACAAAAGGGATCAAGAACTGTTCCTGAGTTTATTTTAAATTTAGTTAGAAAATATTCAACTGCTTCTGGGGAAAAGGCCTCCTTATAGAAAAACCAATTATAGATTGGTTTAGATTTTGAAGGAGTGAAGGTAAAAAAAGGGCCTAGGTCTGGAACATTTAAGGTATTCATTTGTTTTCCCACTGCGTATAAGTTATTTTACTGCTGCTTGTGCGAGATCATTTGCAACGGAGTTTTCTTCCCTGGGAATATACTCATAAGAAACATTTACATCTTTGGTTATCAGATCTATCTGGGATTTTAATTCTCTTAAATGTGGTTCCTTAATCCTATAATGGCCGCTTAATTGCTGGACTACTAACTGACTGTCTGAGCGGACTACGATTCCTTTAGCTCCAATTTCTATGGCTTTTTTTACTCCTTCAAGAACAGCAGTATACTCTGCGATATTGTTTGTTCCTTTTCCTATGCTCTTGGAAAATTTGAAGATTTCCTTGTCTTCTATATAGATTACAAATCCTATTCCCATTGGACCTGGATTTCCTGAGCAAGCTCCATCTGTATAAATAATCATAGTATCAAACAAAAGGAAGATAAGAAGTCTTTTTATATTATTATGATGAGTTCTATAAGTATGGACGATATAATCAGGCCTACTGCAAAGGTTAATCATCTGATCATTGCATTATGTGTAGTTGTTGCAAGTTTGATTGTTCTTTTAGTTTTAAATAATATCGGGGATGCATTAATTCCTTTATTTATTATCTGGGCATTGGGAATTATCTTATGGCTAACTGCTTCTGTTGCTGAAAAATTTAAATCAATAGAAATCGGGGATGGGGGATTGACTGTTAAAACAGGAGTACTGAGTATAAAAACTACACTTATTTCTTATAAACAAATTGCAAACTTACATATAAAACAGGGATTATTTGAGCGGATTATAGGGGTAGGAACAGTTGAATTGGATACTTCTGGAACAAATAGGGTAGAAATTATAATGCAGAGTGTAAAAAAAGAAGATATTGAGAGAATATCACAGGCATGCAGGGAAGGAATGAAGAAGGTTATTTGATGGATGGAAAAATAATCAAGGGAAAGGAAAGTGAGAAATTAAAATGGCTTGGGATTGGAATTGAAACTGGGAAAGGGCTTTTCCTAAATAATTACGAATTGAAATACTGCAAAGAGAAGGGTACTCTTAAAAGTGAGATAAAATTAAGTAAAAAAGAGGAAAAAATATATTCATTGTATAAATTTCTTAGGGAAAGGGGGTATATTCCTAGGTTGAGTGAAAAAAGGGAAGATATTTTTAGAGTATATCAGAAAGGATTCAGGCCAGGGGAAGATAGAACTAAATATCTACTTTTGATTAAGGAGGAATGGCCTTCTGAAAAAGAAATTGAAGAACTGCTTGAATTAGGAAGGAATATGAGAAAGGAAACAGTAGTTGCATTGGTTGGGAATAGGATTACATTCTTGAAGATTAGCAGGACTGTATTTGAGTAAGCCAAAAAACTACATTTTATTCAGTTTCTTGTATAAAATGATATACATTTTATTCAAAAGTTCAAACAAAATGCTTAAAAAGAGATAGGTACTAGAGATATATATGGAAAATATGCAAATGCTCATAGAGCTAAATGAGAAGGCTAGAGAGCGTGGCAAATCATTTCAGAAAAAACGAGAGTTATATACTATTTTATTTAATGAAAAAAGTACAAAAATATTCTCAGGTATAGCTGGTTTTAGAGGTTGTGGAAAAACAGTTATGCTCCAACAGCTTCTTACTGAACTGTCTGATGCATTTTATATTTCATGCGATCGTTTTGGAGGCAATATATACTCGGTTGCAAATGAACTCCAAAAAAAAGGCATTAAGTACTTACTACTTGACGAGATATCATATATACCCAAATGGAGAGCTCAGCTAAAAAAAATATATGATAATTTGAACATAAGAATATTTTTTACTTCATCCTCTTCAATAGATGTATTTAAGTCGCGCATTGATCTTTCTAGAAGAGTCAAAATACATGACCTCCATACATTCTCGTTTAGAGAGTACATCCACATAGTAAACAATAATGAAATAGAGTGTATTAACCTAAAGAATATAGCTAAACCACTAGATGATTGGATAAGATATGAGGCTCAGTTTAGAGAGTACTGTAATTCAGGGGCACTTCCAGCTAGTGTAGAGGGAAGTGATGTCAAAAATATCATTGAAAGAATAATGGAACATGATTTACCTGTTTATGCCCGGATTTATATGGAAGAAATATCAGAAATAAGAAGAATCTTTAACTTCCTGACTAATTCTTCTCCAGAAAGCATTTCTTATTCTGCAATTTCAAAACATGCAGGAATTAATATTTATAAAGCAATAAAATACGTCAAAATACTTGAATCTGCATTTTTAATAAATATTATCACACCTGAAGGAAGGAATGTTATGAAAGAGCCAAAAATACTCCTCCCTCCACCTCTAAGGGCTGCATTTTCCTCACTACCAGAAAATATGCTTAAGGGATCTATCCGCGAGGATTTTTTTGTTCATAATGCAATATGTGCTGGATATCGGCCAAAATACCTGAAAAGTAATCGTGGGCGCAAAACTCCAGATTACTTAATAGATGATTTAGTAGTTGAAGTAGGGGGTAGGGGCAAGGGAAGAACTCAGTTTAAGGGATTTAAAACAAAAAAAACCATTTTAGCTGTATCCCCAGGAGTTTATTCTGAATCAAAAGTTCCATTAATTGCTTTTGGGTTTCTTTGTAGAAAAAATTGAAGCAACAAATAATTCACGTTAGTATCTTCTTCTTTGTCTATTTCCATGAGTTCGGGGGTTTCTTTGTGGTTGTTTTAATTTGAGTGAAGGATCGTTTGCTCTTATTCTCTCAAGTAAAACTGGAAGCTCAGCTAAGAACTGTTCTTTTCTTGAATGAATATATTCCAAGAACTTATAATCACTGCAACGTAAAACTATTCTTTTTGCATTTTCCGGAAGCTGTTCTCTTCTTATCTGGCTCTGGGAAGGAAGATCAGTTGAAATCATTAGTTTAACACCTCTTCTGGTGAAGTAACGAAGGATTGTTTCTCCTGAAATTACCTCAATTGCTCCTTGCTTAAATGAAGGGCCAACAGGTTTTGATACCATCCCACCTGGATTAAAGTCCTTAAGGAAAGCATAGGCAAATGCAGTTAAATGATTAAGAGTTACTATTTCATTTAGAATAATATCCTTATTTGGGAATCTTTCAGCTTCTGCTTCCCATTCTTCTCTTCTGTCTTGGGGTCGCGATGAAGGTGAGGGCGGATTAGAGGCTTTGTATTTAAGATCAAATGCAAGAGCAGTTTCCTGTTTAATTGGTTTAATATATTTTGAAGGACCAATGATTGCAGTTTCTCCAGTATTTCTGTAAACAAAAACTCTTAGGGTGTATGGAATAGTAGAGCCCTTAGTACCAAAGCAAATTATTTCAACTGGGCCCTTTTGCTCATCTTCAACTGTATCTGAACCAAGCTTAGTTAGAGTTGGGAAAAACTTCTTCTGAAGTGTATCTACTGCTGTTCCTAAGTTTGCACTCTTCCCTAATTGGAATCTAACTGTTGAGTCTAAGTTTATGGTTCTTGCAATAGTTTCAGAATCGAAATTGGATTTTCTACGGATAGTATCTGGGTATGCAGTTAGTTTGATTATTCTTCTTGGAATATCTAACTCAAGCCTAATTTCATCGTCACCAAAATCAACTGGAAAACGAATTGCATTTGATTCAGTAGTATAATCACGTGCACTTGGGAAAAATGTTTCTCTTAAGTAATGAAGGTCTTCCATTGTTGGCATTCTTTTCAGATTAATTTCAAGAGTAGTTCTCTCAACTGGTTTTGCATCTCTTTCTTTAAATCTTGCTTCAAAAAATTCCCTTGCTGATTCCTTTGAAACTGTAATTGGTCTATGCATCAAATTTTCAATCTCTAAGACTGGCTGACCTAGGTTATCTTGGGTTCTTAAAAATAAAGTATCTAATGGGGTGGAAAGGATAAAGGCTAATCTTTTAAGAGCTCCAAATGAGGAATGGTCTGAGTCCAAAGTTAATTGAGGAGAAATACTCTTAGCAAAAGCAGTTAAATCATCTTGTGTTGGGAAGCGGGATAAATTTACTTCTAACCTTTGGCCATATGTAAGAGTACCTTTTCCTGAAGCTGGTTCTAGAACTGTTTGTCCAGCAGGTGGAGTTGCTTGTTTAAAATTAATTGATTCAACCATTGCAGTTTCTTCTTGTAATTGTTCCCTAATAAGTTCCTCTGTGAAATGTTCTTCGTTAAATAATTTTTTTGGACCAGTAAAGGAAAAGGTGCGGGATTTCGCGTTATAGCTAACGACAATTTCATCATCAGAATCATCTGATACAAACTCATCCTCAAAAGTACCATCTGACTCTGGTTCAATATAATCCTCTTGATAAAAACCGAAGAGATCTCCAATCACCATAGAAGCAAAGTCTTGAATATCTGCTCTTGATTCTGCTTCGGTTAGGACTATTGAAATGGTTGTTTGTTCTTGGTTTGCTCTGGCATTTGGAGTAGGGGCTCTTGAATTGAAAAATTCTCGAATTGGTTCTTTTGTAATTGGA
>CAYYPF010000039.1:0-9020 GCA_964473475.1 Microcaldota archaeon
GATGCTGGAATTCCTTATGGCCAGCATGCAGGAACTCTGCAAACTCCCGCGCATTTGACAGAAAATTTTCATCAGTATTTGAAATGCAGACCTCTCCGTTGCCCAGGGACCCCTCAGAAAGATACGCGCCTATAAACCACCCAAATGAAGAGTTCAATTCCATGCTAGTTGGCATTGTAGTTTTGCTTCTCTCAGTGCTCAAAAGACCCTCGTGCTCAACAATTCGCATTCCTTCTGGCATAAAATTACTAGTACTTATTTCACCAATGCAATTTTCAGGGAGATATTTTACTGCTGGGATCCTGTCTCCTGCTTTGAGCTCGCTTCCTGCAACTGGAACTATCTGGTTATTGGACCTAACCACAAAAGAATGATATGGAGTGGCAGTAATCTTTCTTCCGGATGCAGTTTTCAATCGAATGAGTTTTGCATTATTCTTGTGGCGAATACATGAGGTTATTCTTTTCCATGTTAATTTCTCTTCCTGATCCAAACCAAGCGCAAATATGGAATCATTTGCTGAATCATAGATTTCAGAGTGTCCGTTAGCCCTGGAGCAGGAACCTCCTTCATAATTTGCAATTTTTAAATCAATAAATTCTCCAATTTTTACGATTTTTATTTCATTGTTTATTTTTATAATTACCCGTTCCTCTGGTGGCAGGGACATCTGCGTACCAGGCTCACCAATACTTTGTGCAGCAATAGCACCAACTGCTTCATATGGAACAACTGTTGATTTCTTCTTTGAACCAATCATAAATTCACCATGCACAAACCCTTTTATGTTCAAGTCTTGAACTTCGGTCAAAAGGTTTAGTGTTTATCCCAAAACCGTTGCTACTTTGATAGCTGTTGACTCTTAATACTTCATTTTAAATATCATCGAATCACTCTATGCCGCTGTATCTATGTCGTCTTGTTTAGTTGTATCCACAAGCTCTGTTTTTGTGGCATACATTGGATCTTTTCCATCTCCTCCGTAAATAAACTGAACAATTTTAGACTTTGCATCCTTAACTACTCCTTTCTCATCAACCACTAGGTCTTGTAATGCATTAATCAATCTTCTTTGCATATATCCTGAACGTGCTGTTCTAATCGCTGTGTTAACCAGTGATTCTCTTCCTCCCATTGCATGGTGGAAGAATTCCTGAGGTTTAAGACCTTTTCTGAATGAGCTCTTAATATAACCGCGTGCATCAGCTCCCAGATCCCCTTCCCTAAAGAACAAAAGTGTTCTTTTCCTATATCCACGTGAAGGCCTTTTATTACGAACTGCCTGCTGGGAAACAAGTGCAGACATCTGAACTGCATTTAATAGGCTTCCTCTTGAACCAATGTTTGCCATGATGATGGATGGGTTATCATCACCCAGATCCCTTCTCACAACCTCTCCAACTTGGTCTCTTACCTTTGCAGTTAATTGCATAATCAAACTCTCAAGCGTTTCTTTAAGAGTCATACCTGGAGAGCGATCCAGGGTTTTATTTCTATACTGAAGAATCAAACTATCCATTTTTCTTTCCATAACCTTATTCAATGCTTCAAGCTCCTTCTCTGCTTTGTCTGAGAGCGTATAATGCCTGAGTGAAACAGTTAAACCTTCTGTGCTTATCTTTTCTAAAGAAAGCAAACCAACCCTGTTCAGGAATTTCATTGCCTCATCTTCCCCCTGCTCCATTACGATTTTCTCGAGTAATTCTGTAATTGTTTTGCTGTCTAGTGCTCCGTCCTCTAGTTTTCCTTTCTTGATTACAACTGTTCCTTTTCCTTTTGATTTTGATTTGAAATTCAGATTCTTTGGAAGAACCATTGAAAAAACTAATTTTCCAGAATACATTCCTCCTTTTAGATCTGGCTTTGGAAGCTCTTCAATTCCAATTAAATAAAGCATATTCGCAGCCTGATTGGAAGTAAATGCTGTTCCATCCCTAGTAAGGAAATACACACCAGAAACATGGTCTTCCTGTGGTTTTATAATCGCATGTCCATGTCTTGGGGAAAGAATCTGATGGTCTAATTTTGTAAGATATCTTGCTTCTGCACGAGCCTCTTCAGTTTGTATGTAGTGGAGATTCATTTCATCCCCATCAAAATCTGCATTGTAAGGCGCAATTACAAGTGGATTTACCCTGAAGGTTTTTCCAGGAATAATTCTTACCTCATGTCCCATCATGGAAATTCTATGCAAGGAAGGCTGTCTGTTGAACAAAACAATATCTCCGTTCATTCCTTCTCTTTCAATTACCCAGCCAATCTTAAGCTCTTTTACAACTTCTGTTTTTAATTCAGGGGTAACTTTTATTTTTCTTCCGTCTTTTCTGATTACGTATCTAACTTTCGAATTTTCCTCAAGAATTAATGATTTACAATAATCAAAATTCCATTCAGTAACTGAAATTGGAAGAGTAAAACCAGATGCGATAAACGGTGGTACGCCAACTTCTCCAGGTTTAATCCTTGGATCAGGTGAAACTACTGTTCTTGCTGAGAAGTTTACTCTCTTTCCTGAGAGGTTGTACCTAAATCTTCCTTCTTTTCCTTTAAGCCTCTGTGCAATTGTTTTGAGTGGTCTTCCGCTTCTGTGCCTTGCTGGCGGAATGTTTGTAGTTTCATTATCAAAGAAAGTTGTTACGTGGTACTGAAGAAGTTCCCAAAGATCTTCAATAATTAATTGCGGAGCACCTGCGTTTATGTTTGCTTCTAGTTTTTGATTAATTCGGATGATATCTACGAGCTTGTGCGTGAGATCATCTTCGCTTCTTTCACCAGTTTCCAAGGTAATTGAAGGCCTTGTACTTACTGGAGGAACTAAAAGAACAGAAACAATCATCCACTCTGGTCTTGAATAAACTGGATCAAACCCAAGCTTCACTAGGTCATCATTTGAAATCCCAGCTAGCCATTCCTTTACTTCAGAAGGAAGCATTGCATGATCATCTTTATAGAAAGTTGTTGGTTTGAGTACTTTTATCGTCGGAATTTTTGCGTTACAATGAGAACACTGTTTCTCCTTGCTCTTTTTGGAAGTACCAGCTCCGAGAAGTCTATGACACTCTGGACAGGTATTCTTTAATGCTGGAAGAATGAATCTTACAAAACCAACGTGAAGAACTGGCCTTACTAAATCAATATGGCCAAAGTGCCCTGGGCATTGCCCTACTTTTGCACCACAGGTTTTACATCTCAAACCTGGATCAACTACTCCTAATCTTACATCTACGAGTCCGCCTTCAATTGGATAACCATCATCATCGTAAGTATCTGGAACAAAGATCTTTGCAGCGCTCATCTTCCTTGCCATTTCTGGAGAGAAGATTGAAAACTTTACTTTCTTGATTACTTTTTGAGAGTCGTGTAATGTCATTCTTTTCACCTTATGCCTTATCCTCAAGAATTAATCTTGGGAATATATACATAGACTTTATCTCGTCCAGCAATAATTTGAATGCGTAGCTCATTTCAATTGGAGCAACATTCTCGCTTCCACAGAGCGGGCACAAGTCCTTATCATTTACATAATCGTGCACTGCTGTTGAACCGCATTCAGAACAGACCAATTGAATAGTCTTATCACTTTCTTCCAATAATCTTTCTTTTATGAGCATACTTGCACCATAACCAATAAGGCAATCCCTTTCCATTTCTCCGAATCTGAGTCCTCCTTCTCTTGCCCTTCCTTCAGTTGGCTGTCTTGTGAGCAACTGAACTGGACCTCTGCTTCTTACGTGAATTTTGTTTGAAACTAAGTGATGCAACCTTTGGTAATAAGTTGCTCCTACAAATATTTTTGCCTTCATTTTTTCTCCAGTAACTCCATTGTATAGGATTTCCTCTCCGTACTCTTCAAATCCGTTTTCCTTAAGGATTTTTTTATAATCTTCCTCAGTATTTCCTGAGAATGCAGTTCCATTTCCAATAATTCCGCCAATTGCTGCTGCTTTCCCCCCTAAGGTTTCTAGCAAATGCCCTGCAGTCATTCTGCTTGGGATTGCATGCGGATTCAGAAGAAGATCTGGAATAATCCCATCTGCTGTGAATGGCATGTCTTCCTGATTCAATAAAAGACCGATAACTCCTTTTTGTCCATGCCTTGAAGCAAACTTATCCCCTACTTCTGGAATTTTTGTATTTCTTATTCTAACCTTTACTAATCTTGTTCCACTAGAACTTTCAGTTACAAGAACAGAATCAACTCTTCCCTGTTCACCTGTTTTTACTGCAAGAGAACTCTCTCTTTTCTTTTCCTCAATTGCACCAAATACGGAAATTTCTTCTAAGAATCTGGGCGGTGAGGTTTTTCCTACAAGAACGTCTTTTCCTTCAACATTGCTTTCTGGATAAATAATTGCATCCTCTCCCAAGTGCCGATATGCTAGTTCTCCTCTATATCCAACTACTGTTGGATCTGGGGATTCAATTTTATCTTTTTGTCCTCCAGGGTATACTCGTTCTTCAACTTCATAAGTTCTAAACATAACTACTCTTCCAAGTCCTCGGTCTACTGAGCTCTTGTTGAGTACAAGTCCATCTGCCATATTATATCCTGCATAAGAAATTAGAGCAACAATAAAATTCTGCCCTGCTGCTTTCTTCTGCATATTCAATACACTATATAAGTTTGTGCTTACAAGCGGTGCCTGCGGATAGTACATTACATATGCTCTCGTATCATATCTATAATTGAAATTAGACATGTAAACTCCCAAGGACTGCTTAGTCATTGAACACGCCATTGTAATTCTCGGTGAAGAATTAAATTCTGAGTATGGAAGTACAGAAACTGTAATTCCGAATATGGATGAAGGGTCGAATTCGAGATGGGTATGCTCATTTGTGATTTCTTTTTCATCAAGTAAAATAAATGAATTTTCCTCTTCCTGTGCATCTAAATATTCAACTACTCCCATCTTCACAAGGTGGTCCCAGGTGAGCGTGCCTTTCTTAACTCTATCCAGGATTTCTGGAGTGAGCCTGGATTTTCCTCCTTCAATTACTACATAGGGCTTTCTGATTCTTCCTCGGTCAGAAATAATGTGTAACTCATGGTATTTTCCGTCATAGAAAATATTTACGTTCATATTCAGTTCGTTACTTCTTCTCTTTTCTTTTAATCTTTTTGAAAGGGCTTCCCCATCAGAATGATAACCCATCAACTTACCGTTCAAGTAAATTGCGGTTTTGACTTCTTTTTCTTCTAATACTTTCTCCTTACCCATAATCACACCGATTTCTAATATTTTTAATTAATATTTTACTTTATTGAATAGTATAGTATTCATTTTCAACTTTCATGAATACCTTCCCGAATATTTATTTTACCCCAAATGTTTTGAGGAGTAGTACAATTTCCTCGTCTTCTACTTCCAAAGAGGCATTTGCATAAATGGAAAGATTTTTTACAAGAGAACAGCTTGGCCCTTCTGGGGTTTCGTTTGGGCAGAGTTTTCCCCAATGCGTTCCGTGAAGATCTCTTGCCTTAAAGTGCGGATGCTTCTTGCTCAATGGAGAGATTACTCTCCTTAAATGAGAAAGTGTTGAGAGATAGCTTACACGATCAAGTAATTGTGAAACACCTGTGTGTCCGCCAACCCAGTTACCAGTTGCCATTGCATATCTTATTCTGTCTGCAAGTGCATCCTGCCTTACCAGTGTGTGCACCTGCAATCTTCTTCCTCTTGCATCTGCTCTTGAAGATTGGTAAACTAAATCTTTGATTAAGAACTGGAATGCGTATCTAAAAAGTTCCTCCATTAAATGGCCAGCAAGTTTTACTCTCTTATTTGCATAATGGTCCTTATCATCTGGAGCTAATCTCTTTCCAGAAACTGCTGCTGCTCTTTCTGCCATTCTTATGAGATATTTTACCTTTTCCATTCTTCCATCTTGTGAGACTGAAACGTGCGGAAGCAAATAATTATCAAGCAAAGTATCCATTCTATTGAGTCGGAATTCTTCAGGCTGGCCTGGAGAAAGTTTCTTGCTCAATTGATCTATTGCCTCTTCCTTGTTTTTGCTTTTCTCTACTTCAGTATTCAATAGAACATCATTTTGGATATATCTTTTATTTCCGAATGCAGAAATTATTTTTAGATCGGTTTCCAATCCGAGCACTCTTAAAACTTGAACAAGTGAAACCCCTGATGGTGAGGAGGGGAATTCAACTGTGAATATTCCTTCCTTGTTTCTTGTAACTGTACATCTTGCCCTAAATCCGTGCCTTGTGGAGAATACTTTTGCAACTACTCCTCCGCGTTCAGCTGTAACCATAATTTTATTTGGAACTAAATCTTCTACGCTTACAAGAACTCTTTCACTTCCATTGATTATGAAATATCCTCCAGGATCCTCTGGGTCTTCTCCTTTCTCAACTAATTCTTCTTTGTTCATTTTCGAGAGAGGGCATAATGCAGACTTAGCCATTACTGGAAGTTCTCCAATAAAAATATCAGAATAAGTTGGTCTTTCAACGCCGTTAAAAACAGGAACGATCTCAAGGAAAATTGGTGATGCATAAGTAAGATTTCTCAATCGTGCTTCCAATGGATATATTGCCCGGTATCCACCTCTTACCTCGTAATGCCTGGGAGGTTCAACTCTGATTTTTCCAAGCTTAAGTTCGAATCCTTCAACATTTGTTTGGATAACCCCTATTCTATCGATTACCCGTTGCATTCCGAGTTTTATGAAACTGTTGTATGACTCAAGCTGTTGCTTAACAAGACTATTATCCTTATAAAACGCTTCCAATAAGCTTTTTTGCATATACGCACCTAATTCAAAAAATTATACTACTAATCGGTAATAATCATAAGTTGCTGTAAGGTCTTTTCGATGAATTTTTATAAGATCCCCGGCCTTTGCACCAAGCGCAACTACTGCTGGATCAGTACTAAATATTTTAGGAAGAAGCTCTTGAGTAACCTCAAGTTTTTTCAAAACAGCTTCCTTTTGTTTTTCAGAGAGAATTTCCATCTTCGGAAC
The DNA here is from genome assembly GCA_964473475.1 of Microcaldota archaeon. GTDB lineage: Archaea > Micrarchaeota > Micrarchaeia > Anstonellales > Bilamarchaeaceae > CAYYPF01. Next base: position 6,988 of record CAYYPF010000039.1, read on the forward strand.
AAGTTCATGAGTTAATATATTAAATACAGAATCTTTCTTCTCGGACAATAAACCACCTGCTAGGCATAAGGCAATATCCAATTATTTAAGATGGAATAGTTTAAAAAGGTGCCTTTTTAATCTTTAAATTAAATTAATTATATAATTTAATAAAAAATGCGGTAAATGCTAGTGAAATTGATTATTGAAGGGGAAGAACTCTGCTTACTTGAGGGAAAAAATAAATTCAAACCAGCATTTTTTACTGACCATTACTATTCACTCAAACTATTCAATGGAATTCCTATTCTAGAGATAGATGGAATAAGAATGCACCTTGTACGGGATTTTTCTACTCCATTGGAATATTCAGAAGAAGTAGTTAAAAAATTGAAAATTAGAAGGGAAGATGTAGTTCTTGATTCGTGTGGAGGGCTTGGATACACTGCAATTGCATCTTCCAAGCATGCAAATAAAATAATTAGTTGCGAGATTAAGAAAGAAATTCTTGAGCTTGCTGGTTATAGTCCGTTCAGTGAAGAATATTTCAAGAGCAAAAATATTGAAATTAGAAACGTGGATGTATTTTTAGAAATTAGAAAGTTTGAGGATGGAAAATTTGATAAAATAATTCATGATCCTCCAAGGTTCAGCCATGCTCCAGAGCTCTACTCTTCAGAATTTTATTCAGAACTGTTCAGAGTGCTCAGGAAAGGGGGAATACTCTTTCACTATGTAGGAAGCTTAGGAAAAGGAAGGGGAAGAAAAATTGAAAAGGAAGTTGAGCATAGGCTAGAAGCAATTGGATTTTCTAATTTTAAGTACGATGGAAGATTACAGGGAATATTTGCGAAAAAGTAGTAATTAAAATAGTGCCTTAGAAATAGTAGTATGCCATTTGAACAAGAGGAGAAGAAACCTAAAAAAGAGAAAGTAATTCCTAAGCCAGCTGAAGAAAAGCCAAAGCCAGTTCCAACTAAAAGTAAAGATAAAAAAATGGCAAAAGAAAAAAAAGTTGATCCGAATAAAAAGGCAAAAGAAATTGCACAGAGAGCAGAAGAATTATTCTCTCCAGAAATAAAAAAATCAATGGGAAAATACTGGGAGCAGTACAAATATGAAATTGGTTATGTCCTTCAAGAATATAATATAACTATTGAACAGCTTGCGAAGTATATTAATGGGAACAAAGAAGTCCTGGATGCAATGACTAACAGAGTAATTAGAATTGCAAAAGAGAACAATGATCGGCTATATAGTCCTAGGGAAGAAGTTTATACAATAGTTGTAAGTGCATATATTTCTGGTTATATTCATGGGATTGATCCTCCTCTTCTTGTTGCAATTGCAGACAGAGAAACAAGATTCATAATAGATAAACGATCCAGTACTGCAGATGTTGGCCCATTCCAGGTAAATTTATACTCAAGTGCAGTTACTGAATTATTAGGAGGAACTCCTGAGAGCAGAAGATTACAGACAAGAAATGTAAAAAAATCCGTAGAAATATTTGAAGGGTTTGAATTCAGGGGGATAGTTAGAGGAGTAAGAATGGGAGTAGATGAGAATGAAAGGGAATGTGTAAATAAGGAGGATTCTTACCTCCTTCAGAAAAGGCCATTATACAATGCAATTTGGGCTGCAAGAACATTATGCCTAAAGGCAAGAGCAAGCAGCGTGAATATTACTTCTAAAGAAGATATGGGAGTTGATGAAAATATACAAAGATTACTCAGAAAGTATAATGGAACTGGAAAAAATGCAGAAAATTATGCAATAGCTGTTACTTCTTATTATATAGACGTATACAAAAGCATTGAAAATGATGCAAAAACAAAACCATTTCCTGCGGTAAGCAAGTGAATTTATGGATTGGAAAAAATTTAAGGAGAATAAAACCAATGAATTAGAAGAACATTCAAAGAAAGAAATGGTTGATGAACAGATTGCAAAATTAATTAAAAAAATAAATAAAAATCCAAATCTAGTAACTATTTCTTCTTGTGCTGGAAGAATTATTTTAATATCCGAAGGAAAAGGAGAAAAATTTTATA
>CAYYPF010000040.1:0-8806 GCA_964473475.1 Microcaldota archaeon
ATCAGGATTACTTAGTTGATTGTGCATATGCGACAAATGATTGGTTTGGTATAGTGAATTCCACCACGGACATGGCTTAGGGACCACCAGCCAGATAAATTGGTGGAATTCACTGGATTTAAAAATATATTTACTAAAATTCAAAAGTAGTGAAATACATGAATACAAAAAATTTATTAAAAACAGTAATTATATTGGCGATTGTTGCGATATTCCTTTTTGAATATGTATCAATAGGGTTTATGGGCAGTGGAAATAAGGATACTGGAGAAAAGCCAGCTCAGCAAACACAGTATGTGGCTAATGTATTTGTCAATGCAACTGTGGATTATTATGAAAGAGCATTATATGCAACCTCGTTAAACCAAACAATTATTGATGAATTGGAAAAAGATGAACGAATTTCAGAAGTAGAGTTTTCTTCCCCAAATTATATAATTAAGATAAATAAAAGGGAGGATGTCCAGATAATTTATAATGAATTACTAGAGAAAGGAATTGTTTCTTATGCGTATATGAAAGTAGTGCTTGATCCTTCGATTTCTATGACTACTGCTGAAGGAGAGATAGTTAAAGGGTATTTTGTAAATAGAAAAGAAAAAATTGGACCAATGGAACCAATGATTCCAGAGAATAGTACAATCTTATTGCAATTCCAGGTTGTAATCCAGGAAGGAAATGCCTATCCTGCAAGCCAGATTACATTAATGAGTGAAGAAAAAGAAATAAGTGGAACTGGAGTAGTACTAACAAAAGAATATACTGAACAGTATCTCATTCCTTGGGCTGAGAAAGATTCTATAGATGTAGAAGAACTTAAGAAACTGTTTGGAGAGGAGAATGTTCAATATGAAAAGAATGAGTATGCTGTATTTTCAATTCCTTTAACAACTGATGAGCAATTAACCAAGAAATTTGATTATGTTGAATATTTAACTGCAGAAATGGCATTAATTAAAGGAAATATAAGCAAAGAAAAACTTGAAGAAGATTTTGGAAGAAGCGTGATCCTCTCTGATTCTGAATTAACAATATCTAACAATTTTGCAAATCTTACATATGAAAAATCATTTTCATACGTATACGGAATTGAAGTTGAGTCTAGTGGATATGTAATTCTAGAAAGTGAAAAAATAGTGCCTATAGAAGCAAAAGGTTCTCATGAGTTAAATGAAACTGTGAATGTTTCAATAAATGCTGTAGCTGTAGGAAAAACAGTAATCGGAATAAAGGAAATAAAAGTCTTGAATTAATTGAAAATTTGATAATAAAGGTGTTGCAAACTTAGCCTGCAGCAATACTTTGAAGGTTTACTCCAACTACTTTTGAGATTCCGTCTACTTTAGTTACTCCGATTACTGCATCTGCACCTTCAATTACATTATCATTATGGGAAACTAAAATAAACTGGGAGCTCTTTGAGATTTCTTTAACTAATCTGATTAAGCTCTTACTATTCTGTTTATCCAATGCAGCATCTACTTCATCCAAAATATAGAATGGAGAGGGTTTGAAGAACTGAATCGCGAATATAAATGCAAGGGCAACCAGAGAACTCTCCCCTCCAGAAAGAGAATCAACAGAAATTTCTCTTCCATGTCGTTTTATTTTCATGTATAATCCGCTTTCAAATGGAGTATTTTGCTTATCTAAATAGAGGAATCCATCGTCCATTCCGATATATTTGACCATTTTTACAAAATTATCATTAACTGCATCATAAGTTTCAAAGAATGCTTCTTTCTTCCTGTGTTCAATTTCCTCAATCATATTTAAGATTGCCTTCCGTTCTTCAGAAAGTTTAGAGATACTGTGGCCGATTTCATCTAATTCCTGTTTCTTCTTTTCATAAAGCTCAATTGCAGCAAGATTTACGCTCTGGATGGAATTTAGTATGCCCTCAGCTTCCTTAATCATCTTTTTCAGTTCCTCTTCGCTTAAACTTAGGAACTCAACATCATGATAACTTCCAAATTCGGATTTAATATCTACAATTCTTGTTTTTAGAGTAGCTTCTGTGATTTTCTCCTGGTTTAGGTCTTTTTCTAATCTATCGATTTCGATCCTTATTTTTCCTCTTTCCTCTCCAAGAGCCCGTAAATTTTCCTCCAGTTTCTTTAATTGGGCAAACAGGTCTTCCATTTCCTTGCTGAATTGCTTGATTTTCTGTTCTTCTTCAGCTAATTGCTTAGAAAGGTTCTCACGTTCTTTCTTAAGGTTCTTCATAGCCAAAACAAATTCATTGACTTTTAAGGAAAGGCCTTTTTCTTCCTCAACTTTTTTCCTGTGCTCGTTCTTTCTAAGCTCTAATTCATTCTTTTTTCCTTCAATTGTAGCTTTCAATGAAGAAAATCTGGAAGCAGCTTCTGTTTTTTTCTGATTAAGAAGCTTGTTTCTTTCTGTGCTTTTCTCTTCTTCACTTGTAATTTGGGATTTTAAAGATTCTATTTCCTTCAAGAGTGTGGAAATTGCGGTTTCAAACCCTGATTTTTCCTTAGAATGATTGAGTAATTCTGATTCAATTTCTGAAATTTCAGAGCTTAATTCCTTAATTTGGGATTTTACTTCTTCAAGCTTTTTCGTTGAATCTTCAAAATTTCTCTTTTCAATCTCCAGAGACTTAAGTTCTATGCTTACTTCTGCACTTTCCTTTCTTTTTAGGTTCCCTTCCTCACGCAGGTTTTCCAGGCCATCCATGATTTTCTTTCTATCTTCTTTTATGGTTTCTAATTCTTCTTCATGCTTTCTTACTTGGACAGAAGCAAGCGCACTGGATTTTAATTTTCCTCCACTGATTAAACCTGAGGTTTCAAATAATTCCCCGTCTAATGTTACCATTCTTCTTTTTCCTATTCCTGCTCTTTTTGCTTCTTCAATATCATTGACCAGAAGGGTATCTGAACATGCAAATTCTATTGCTTTTATAACTGCAGGCTCATAAGATAAATAATTGGCTATGAGGTTTTCTTTTCTGTCTAATCTTCTTGATTCGATTTTATCCAATGGAATGAATGTTGCTCTTCCCTTTCCTAATTTTTTCAAATTTGAAATTATATGTGAAGCAGTATCTACATCCTTAACTACTAAGTAGAATAATCTTGGACCTAATGCGGCCTCGACTGCAGCTGCATATTTACTATCAAAAGTTATTAAGTCTGCGAGTGTTCCGTATATTCCACGGACCATATTTGCTTTTTTCATTTCATCTATATAAAAGAGCCCGGAATTTGCAGCTGAAGGGGCAGATTGCGCCTTAAATTGGGCAATCTTTTCACGAACAGAAAGCACTTTTTTATCCAATTCAGCAATATCTGAATTACTTTTCTTTTCCTGATCAAATAACTCATCAATTTCATTAGAGAGATCCTTTAATCTGGATTTTAATGCAGCTTCTCTATTTGAAAAGTCCATTCCCTTGAATGATTTTAATGATTCTTCCAGTTCTCCAAGCTGTTTCTTTTTCAATTTAATTATTTCCTGCTTAGTCTTCACTGAAGAGTCTACAGAAGCAAGTTCATCCTTTAGCTTTAGGAATTGCACTTGCTTATGTTCTAGAGCATTATCCATCTGCTTTATACTGCCTCCAACCTCTGTTTCCTGGACTGTTGGAGCAATTTTCTTAAGTTCTTCTTCTAATTCAGAAACTTCCTTAACTAGTGAGTTGATTTCCTTAGAATCTTCTGCAAGTTCTTTTTCCAGAAGCTTCTTTGATTTATCTGCATCTTCTAATTGGTTCTCACGATCTTCTAAAAGCTGGCTTTTTGATTCTACAGATGCTTTAAATTTTTCAATATTTCTTACAAGCTCAGCATTCTGCTGTTTTGCTCTTAATTTATCTGAAACTTCACTTCTTTTTGATTCACATTCTGTGATTTTACGGTTACTCTCTTCTACTGATTCTAATTTTTTCTTTATACTGAGTGTAACTTTAGCTGCATGCTCAAAGGTTTGTTCCAGTTGGCCTTCTAATTTTTCTATTTCAACCTTAAGTACAGTACCTTTTGCATTTCTCAAGTTCTTTTTGCCTTCATTATATTTTATTGCGATTTCCCTTTCTCTTCCTAATTCATTCAAATACGCAGATCTTTCTCCCATTACTATATTTGCCTCTCTGATTCTGGTTTGTACATGATCAAGTTCCCTTAATGCATCTTCCTTTTTCTTTTCAAAATCAGAAATGCCTGCAACACTCTCTATAATCTGCCTTCGCTCTCTTCCGCTCATTTCTACAATTCCCTGAACTTTTCCTTGGGCAATAATATTTCTTCCGCTTTCATCAATATTGCAGGTTTTTAGCAGTTCAACTATTGAAGTTCTAGTTGCCCTCTTTTTATTTAATCTATATAGAATTTTTCCATCTGATCTAATTGCCCTGCGTATTTCGTATTTTCTTCCCTGGCCATCTTTTTCCTCTAAAACAATTACCACTTCTGCTGCATGAGAATCTGAGAAAATAAGGTTCTTTACTGTCTTTGCTCGAATAGATTTTAGACTAGTTTCTCCTAAAGAAAATCTAATTCCGTCTACAACATTACTATTATGTACAAATATATTGTTTGCGATAAAATTATGGTGCTCTTCAACTGAAAGATCATACACCCACTTTTCCTTATTCTTAACCTTTTCTATAGAAATTATCTCATCCCAAAATATATCTGATTCGGAAATGGTTTTTAATTTATTTAAGGACTCGGAAATGATCTGACTTTCAGAGGATAGCGGCTCAAATAAATTTTCCACCAGATTCGTAATTCCAAATCTGCTTGGAGTGCATTGTTTATAACAATAAGCATCTAGGGAAGGATAGGATTTCTTAGCATGTTTTATGTTTATTGAAAAATCTCGTGTTGTTTGTTTCACCAGATCATTTGCCATTATAAGATCAACATTTGAATTCGGTTTCCTATCAAGAAGTTTGATTACTCTTTCATATTTTAGAATGTGTTTTAACTTTACCCACCTGCTGAAAGTTAGGCAATCTGGAGTCGAAAAAATAGAGATATAATAATATTTGCCTATAAATCCGGTCCTCGTTTCCCTTTTCTTCCTTATTTTCGTTCTTGGGACTATTCCCAGCCTAAATAGCACATTTTCTATTCCTCTGGCCAGCTTCCTACTTTTCGTGGTGACCTCTATAGAACTAGTTGAAACATATCCATCCCCGGAATAAATCCCATTTAATAAATTGCCTAGATTTTCATTAGAACTTGCTTTTAACAAGAAGGGGGGTATGGATTTTTCCCCTGAACCTTTATAGGACATGCCGAATTTTATTAAAATTTTGCACATAACCGAACTATAGAAAAGAACATCCCATGATCCGGGTTTGTAACTGTTCACTGTTGGTTTTTCACCAAACAATTTTTCAACTAAATATACATAATCATCCACTAGTTCTTTTGTTCCATTAGTAAAACGTATTTGATTACTTTTTGTGACCTGGCCTTCTGCAAGCAAGTAACCTAAAAATCTGCAGAATTCATTGGAGTTCCACCAAGGTATCGGTGTTAATTTATAATTTCTCTTACTTTTAGCATTTGAAATCAGAGAAATTATTTTTTTACTCCCTATTCCACAATATCGCAGTATTTTGATAATATAATGCATATTTATAGACTGCCTGTCAAAAAAGGATGTAAGTACTTTGCTTGGAATTCCTATGCATCTGGAAATTTTATTCCAAGTTTTGCTCCCTTTTTTCTGTCTTATTAAATTATCTAAATTAGCGGAATAAGGAATATATATTGAATCCTCAATTTTTATTTTATCCAATAAATCCAAGAACAAATTATCTTTTGATTCAATAGAAATTTTTCTGGGAATAGCGACCCTAGTTCCTTTTTTTAATTCCTCCGCAGTAACTGATTTTATATCTAATCCATCATAGACAAATAAAGGATGATATCCAGTTGCAGTAATCTGGCGGCCTGATTTAGTAGTAATTTTGAATAAGTTTTTCGGAGAAGTCCTTTTTACAAACGCATAAACTTCTTTAGGTACAACTTTTAGTGTTTTTGTATCAAGACAAAGAATTTCCTTTCTATGGCCTCTTGTTATAACTCCGTCATCTATTTTTTCAGAGGTGCCTTTTTTTGCTGCTTCATGAATCAAATCCCTTATTTTTACAAGGTTCCCATCGGCCAATAGAACCATTGTGTCCCCACTAACACATTTTCCGCTTCCGTTTGGTCCAGCTAAACAAACAAAAGTAGGGGAAAAGGAAAGATCTGCGTTTTTGAAAGATTTGAAACCCTTAAGCTTTAGTTGCGAGATGAAAAACATGAGGACCGCATCTATCTTATTGGCTTTAATTTAAAAAGATATACTGAACCTGCTGATTATTGTATTATACTAATTACTTAATAGCATAGCTTACGCTAATCTTATTTTCGTGTAAATTATAAGAGCTAAGATTTACAAGAAAATTACGCTGGAGAAATGTAAATAATGCTGTCTCCTCTTAAGAGTATTGTTCCAAGGCCTCTTTTTACTTCTCCATTTATCATTTGTTCAGCTTTGTCTAATACAATGTTCATATGAACATCGTATGCCTGCATTACGCCTCTAAACTCTACTCCGCCTTTTAAACCAACGATTACACTGTGGTTCAACGAACCATTCAAAATATCAAACGGCCTTTTCTCTGTCATTCAAATTCACCTCAAAAAAAAATTACTAATTAATTGGACGGGTTATTTTTTAAAGGTTCAGTTGCTGGGGTTTCTTTTTCCTGCGATTCATTTCTCATAAGAATTACTGAATCTGCTGTATTTCTAAGTGCTGCGCTAAACGCTACATCTGTTGCAACGATGATTGTGCTCTTTCCCCGTTCCCTTGCCTTGATTAAAACCGGTCTAAAATCCGTATCCCTAGTCATTAATGCGATCGTATCTATATTTGGATTAAGTACATATTCCATTGCTTCAATAGCCATTGTAACGTCAACATCTCCGGTTGTGATTACAGTATCAAATCCCTGGTTGACCATTGCTTCAATTAATTTTTCAGAAGCATATTGGTCTAGATATACTTTTGCAACGCGAACTTCACCGTGTTTTTTTAACTCGCGGAATACCTCCTGAAGGTCTATATTGAATTTTTTTCTTATTACGTTTGGACCATCCACTAAAATGGCTATTCTTTTCTTTTTGCTAAAAAGATTATCCAATAATCCCATAAAAACACCAATGATTCATATATTGAAAAATGACTTTGCATTCCTGGTTGTAGTTTCCTCAACCAAAGACTGGCCTATGTTCTTCACACTTGAAATATATTCAATAGCCTTTTTAACTTCTACCATTTCTCTCACCAGGTATGGGGCATCGGTTTCTACCACAAGACACTCGAGCGGTATTTTTGTAATTACCTTTTTCCTTGTGCTTGAGTGAAGAGGAGGGATTGAAAGAATTCCGCCCATTCTTACAATCTCTTGCGCAAGAACTTCATCTCCTGAATAGCAGTGCATGAGGAACTTGCTTACACTCCTTTTCTTTAGAATTTCAAGAACTTCTATATCGGACTTTCTTGAGTGGATTACTACTGGAAGTTTCATTTCTTCTGCAAGGTCAAGCATCCTTTCAAATAATTGGTACTCTAGCTTAATATGCTCTTGATTCTTTGCCCAGTGGAAATCCAGCCCAATTTCTCCAATTGCCTTTGGTTTTTTTGAACGAATGAATGAAATCCAATCTTCCAATCCGTTTAAACCTTCAAAAATTGCAGTTTGAGGTGCAATTCCCAGAACATACGGAAGATTAAATTGCTCAGCAACCTTAACTGTCCGCATATTTGATTCGTGCGAGTAGCCTATACAAATTGGAAAAATATCTTTTGGAATTGTAGGATTCTTGAATCGTTCAAGATGGCAATGGGAATCAATTATCATATATATCTAAAGCGTAATGTAAACTTTATAAAACCTATTCTCATTAGATTACCTACTTATTCAGAATCAACTAAGTAAGTTAGATTGATTAAGTTATATTATTACCTCATTGATTCTGAATAGATTGAGCTAACTTTTTTAGTTGGCTCAGGATAAATCTAAAATTAGTGGTGTAAATAATGTCTGAAAATACGCTTAGTGTTGCTAAGGAGATAAAAGAAGGAAGATATATGATGATTGATGGTATTCCTTGCAGAGTAGTACAAATAGATATTTCAAAATCAGGAAAGCACGGTAGTGCAAAAATGAGAATTGTTGGAATCGGAGTATTTGATGGCCAAAAGAAAATTGCACTTACACCAGGAGATGCAGACGTTCAGGTTCCAGCAATTGAAAGAAGAAGGGTTCAGGTCCTCTCAGTTTCAGGAAATACTGCAAATGTAATGGATGCTGAAAATTATGAGGTTTATGATATTGAAATTCCTCCGGAAGTTACAGGAGTGGAAACTGGAAAAGAACTAGAAGTCATGGAATGTATGGGAAGGAAGAAAGTTGAAAGAATGAGGTGAAGGGATGGAAACAGAAAAAATAGAGAAAAAGAAAAATGAATTACTTGGAAGACTAGAGATTACCTCTATACTAAATTACTCTGGTGCAACACCTAGAAGAGAGGAGATAAAAAAAACATTATGCTCAAAGCTTGCAGCAAACCCAGAACTTGCTGTGCTTGTTAAAACAGAAACAAGTTATGGAAAACAAGTGCTCAAGACATTATTGCATGTTTACGAATCAGCAGAGCAAATGAAGAAGATTGAACCAAATTATCTTCTTGTAAGAGAAAAACTCGTTGCAAAGCAAGAAAAAAAGAAAAAGGAGAAAAAACCTACAGAGAAAAAGGAATAAAGGTGAATACTAATG
>CAYYPF010000041.1:0-8704 GCA_964473475.1 Microcaldota archaeon
AACTCTTAGAAGAACAGTAGCTATTACATTATGCTTAGTTGCTGCTACTTCATGTTTCAGTGGAAAAAAGCCAGAACCGGAAAGAAATTGTTTACATGCAGGAGTAATGGTTACCTGTCCGCAATCAATCCAAGGCCTTCAGGATCGGGCAACTTGCGTTTCTAAAGGAAAAAAAATAAACTTCACAAATGGAATTGTAGTGGATTCTGGGGGTAAAACCACATTATCCAAGGTCCGAGTAAATATCACTGAAATAAGCGATGGCTTTTTTTCAGCTGAATTAACTGCTCCAGACGGAACTAAAGGTTTTGTAAAAGCACTTCCTTGCGATTAAAAGGGAATTCTTTTCTCAGAAAGTGATTCCAAATAGGGTTAAAGCAACCAAGACTATGAACCCAGCCAATCCTCCAAATGCTACAATTAAAATTGTCCAGATATTTATTGGAATAGATAAGATTCCTATTGAATTAATTGCCCAAAGTAAGAGTAATCCCAATATGCTATTGAATACTAGTTTGAATAAAAATTTTGCAAAATTCAGAAGAATGAAGATAACTACAATCAAAAATAATACGGAAAGTATTTGCAATAGCATAAAGGACTAACTACACTAGAATTTTTATAGTTTTCCCTGAAAATTCCTTTTTTGGACATGTTTATAAATCGGTTATATCATATATTTTTGAGGTGAAATAGTATGGGAGAAGAACAATTATTTACATTTTCGCCAATGGGATTTAAGGAAGATTATACAGTTTTTATTTTTACTGAACGAAGTGCATTTAATCCAAACAATTTTCAAATTATAAAAATAGACGTTCTGGATAGTCTTGGAGGAACAGGAACAAAACCTACAACTTCTCAAATGAGAGACATCTTAGCTCAAATGAGAGATCCAGACATGGCTGATAGATTTACATCAGTTGGTAACCAGAACTTAACTTTAAAGCATAAAGAAATAGATATGGCAGTCCAGATGCTTGCGCAACAAGCTATTCCGATTAAACCTGGAGACAAAAAACCTCAAACTGCCAAACTATAGACAACTATATATTTTCTAAAAGAATCCAGGAATTTCTAATAAATAAATTGAATTACTGAATCTACTCTCCTAAAATCTAACTGAAGCGTTTATATACCTCCCCTTTATAATGAGTTCATGAGAATTTTCCTTATACTCACAATAATTATTCTCTTAGGTATATTTGTAAATGTAAATAGTTTTTTAGAAAATGTAACGTATTATCTTTCTGGAAGTGTTTTTTCAATTTCTGTAAAAAATAACTGGCCATTTGTTTTTCTGAATATTCTAGTTTTTCTTTCACTTTTATTTTTCCTAGGAAGAAAAACTGCTGATTGGAAGAGTAGGGGAGTTTTTTCTGCGTTTATAATTTCCTTATTTGTAGAAATGTACGGATTTCCCCTTTCTATGTACCTTGTTTCAGGGAACTTGGTAGAACCACCAAATCATGAAGTACTGTTTAGGTTAGACCTATCTTTTGTAAATCTAGGAATAGATTTCTGGATGTTCTTTGGAGGTTTGGTTATTATTCTAGGAATTCTTATAATCGCCTTAGGCTGGTACCAACTGTGGAAATCTAAAAAATCCTTATTTACTGATGGATTCTACAAATACTCAAGGCATCCTCAATATTTTGGATTTTTACTAATTGTTTGGGGGTGGTTCATTGCCTGGCCAACAATTCTTACTTTACTAATGGCCCCGATACTTACTTACTTTTATTTAAGTGCTGCAAAAAAAGAAGAAAAATTTCTAATTGAAAAAAATAGAGAATATCTGAATTATACGAAGAAGGTTCCTTTTATTGTTTAAACAGATTTAGAAATTCCAATAATATCTTGGAACTAACAAATTTTATAAATTGATATAATCTAATTTTAAACATGAACTTAAAAGACATAATTAAATGGTTTTTGATTTGGGCTGGAATAGCTATTTTTGGAATCGCATTTAAGTTATTTATACTTTCACCAGTTTATTACAATAATCAATTAGTTCTTGATGAAGGAATCGTTATTGAAATGGCTTTTGTGTCTTTATTAATACTAATATTAGGAAAACTTTTTAATAGAAAATAGATTTACCTCAGTAATTTCTCTCAATTCCCTTCTTTTGAGTACTTTTAATCCCCAACCTTACCTTCGCAAAGAAGAATACTCGTAAAAATTGTGTTAAATAATCAACTAAATTGCAGATTAAAATTGTAAAAAATCAATAGTTACTTGTACAGTAAACTACTCTGTTAGTTAAGAACCATTATAGTAAACCAGTACTTAAGTTAGTACGTGCAGTTTGACCTATTGGTTTACTGTAAGAATGTTATATGGGAAAACCTGAAAACGCAATCCCCCTTACACGGGAAAAACTATGGAAAAGATGCGAATGGAATGAATTATTAGAATTTTAGTATACTGTAGAAGTATTTTTCATACTCTGGTTTACTTAATAAGTATAAACCGATGATTAAAACTGCATTCAATACTAAAATTTCAGTAAGAGCCCAAGGAACTGTTCCGTGGAATAAATATGCGGCATAGAAGATTAAGACTAATAAAAGAAATTTGCTTTTTGTTTTCAACAGATCTAAATTCTTTGAACAGTATAAAATTGCTATAAAGAACAAAAGTAACTTTATTCTGTTTATAAAATCTAAAAATATTATTACTAACAAATCATAATCAAATCTAATGTGTAGTTGGAATATGGCTAGTTCATATAAGAAAATTGCAGTTAGATATATAATTATTGAAGGAATGAGGATTTGGCTTAATTTTTTACTAAAATTGAAAACAAGATAAATCAGAGAAAAACCAATAAACAATCCAACAGGCAGATAGAGTAATTGATCAATAAGTATACTAAATGCAGTCTCGTAAAGACCAAGAAACTCACTAATGCACAAAACAAATGCAACTAATGATGGAAGAAGGGCTATTGAGAAAAGATCTTTTGTTTCCAATTTATACTTCATAAATTTACTTATTAAAAATGCAATTAGCGGGAATAATAAAATGACTGCGAGGTTGTAGAATAAACTAAAAAGTTTAGGATTTAGATATTGTCTACCAGGCATATAACCAAAAAGAGAGAGAATGATAACACTAATTATAAATGCAGGAATAGAAATTAGTAAGTGCTTTCATTCTAGATTTATTGAGTAGCCAGCTAGCTTGAACTCCATAAATACATAAAGAAGAATAAGATTATAAAGATGCTTGGGTTCTAGGAAAGTATTAGAATTTCTTAGTTAGTTTTGATTAGGGTTTGCTGAGAAGATATTTTCTTAGCTAAACGAAAAATCTGTTCTGTTAGTTGTCTTAGTTCAGGAGTATCTTTAATTTTTTCAAAATCGCCATGTGCATTTGCATTTCTTATAGGAATCCAATCTTTCAAAGTTTTCATTTCTGTATTATTTATTAGGGTAGATTTTTGAGCAGCATCCACTAGCTGAGATAAAGATGTTTTTTCCATTTTAAGCCTATTTCTGAGTGTTTTTTCAATTAAAGTAGATACTCTAAATATTCTATAATTTATGTCCTTTTCTTCTATTGAAACAGGAAGGGGTTCAGTATCTGATACGGCAACGTCATAATCCTCTTGATATTCTTTCTTATTAATTTCTCCTCGCTTTAATGCATCTATAATATTTTTACCATAATTTCGGTGAGTCTGTGATAAGAAACCTAACAGCAAAATAAAAACAATCATTAATCCAAGTATAGCCCTATCACGAATAATTACAATAATAATACTGATTATTGCAATAGAAAATAAGTAAAATAAAGCTTGCGAACGCGTATCCTTTTCTCTAGCGAATAGTTTCATCTCTTTCGCTAGGCTTTTAACAGAATTCAAATGGTCACCTTCAATTTCTTGCCCTTAAGATCAGAGCGCCACCAATTAAAATAGCAATTATAGGCATACCACTGGAAGATGGCAGATTAAAATTAACATTCATAAATCCCCAAGTTAAAAGTACCGCACCTATAGTTGTTTGAATTATCTTTCTGTCAATTATTCGCATTTACTCACCTCAACTTATTTTCTAAATACACTATATTTTTTCTAATAGTATGTTTTTATTACCTTTTTTACTCCCTCAAGAAGTTCATTGACTTCTTCTTTGGTTGGTTCTCGTCCTTTATTGTGCCCACACAAATTTCTTAAATCTGCAAGGTGTTGTATAAACCTCCACTTTGGGACATCATAAATGTTATTTGCTTTTAATATCTCGTTATAATCTGCAATTGTTGAATTAGGTTTAGCAAGTACTAATGTATGATTTTTACAAAGTAATGCAAGATGTCTTTCTAGTGTTACGCCACCTAAAACTCCAGCAGCTCTTAGAAAACCTTTACTACAAAGTTCTTTTGCTACATCTAATTCATTATCAAATAAATTAGCTGCAACAAGATTTTCAATATTCATTAGAGCAGAATCAAGCTTTTCTCGAGTCGCTTTCAAAATAGAAAGCTGTCGTACAAATCTAACAGAAAAAACACTTTCGCTATCAAATACGGGTCTGTTATCACTAAAATGGACAGTAACGCCGTTTAGATAGTCCGATATTGTATAATTACTAATATCTATTTTTTTTCTAGATGAATATGAAATATATTGCTCTTTGAACTCATCGTATCTTTCAGGAGCCACTTGTTTTATAACTGCTAACGCCTTAGTATACCAGGGTTGATAAATCAATGATAACATAGTTGTGTTCTTATTCGCGATTGGTTCCTTAAAACTTTCAATATCTTCAAGTTTATCAAATTCAGATATGATCTTTTCCTTCATTTTTCCAATCCTTTCCAAATTCTTTTATTTTTTCTAAATCTCTTTTAGAATCTTAAAATACTCCTCTCTTGGAACTCCAATTTCCCTTAAGATCATACTCAACAGACCAACGCCAATGTCACAATTATGACGTGGAACAACAGTTATCTTTCTAGTAAAGTTATTTTCAAAAATAACATGCGAACCTTTCTGCCTAACTGGATAGTAATTTAATTTGGCTAATACTTTGCTTAACGTTTTAAAATTAATTGGAATTAATTTCATGAAACAGAAGGCCTGGGAATAAAAACTTTCTTAACTGCTACAAATTTCATTGCATTTTCTATTTTTTCTTTTGTATAATCTAAATAAAGTTCAATAGCTTCAGTTATGTTTTTGAGTACTTCTTCAACACTGTTTCCCTGGGTATGGCAACCTGGTAATTCTGGGACATATGCGACATAAACCTTATTTTCATCCTGTTCTATTATAACGTCGTATTGATGAACCTTTTCCTTATGCATCTATTTACCTAATTAGTTATTGATCTTCTTATTTTTAATTCTTTCCTTAGACGAAATTCCTCATCCTTTCCAAATTCTTTTCGAAATTCTAGAACTATTTTACTTTCTGAATCATTACTAATGTGTCATTACCGATTTTTAGGTCGTATTCTATAATTATTTTATCTGGTATACGTACGAACACCTCTCCATTTAACTCTTCAATTTTTCCTCTAAATTTAATCATGGCTATCGCATCTGGTGTTTTACTTAACCGATTTATACCATTTCTCATAATCTTTGTGTTTTCCTACGAAAAATACTTTTCTTATCTTTTTGATATCATCTTGAGTATAACAGATGCGATATTGGCCGATCTCTTCTACGAAAATTGGGACGCCGTGTTCCAAATGTCGCCCAGGCAATCCTTCTTTTATTTTTTCTAATTTTTTTAATGCTCGAATTTTTATATCTGGAGGTAGATCTTTGAAATATTCGTCCCACTTTTCATCAAACAATAAGGTGTACGTAAAATCACTTCAATAGATGCTTGTATTTTGCAAGTGCTTCTTCTTCACTCAAAGTTTTTCTTTTTCCTTCTTTGGCTTCTTTTTCTAAGAATTGTATTTTTTTTATAGCTGCTTGATCTTCTATATATTGACTTATTTGTTTAATGCAAAAGTGCTCATTATAATGTAATATCATAAGTCGTATTGCCTCGCTTTTGTTGCTAGCAATTCCCTTGCATACAAGTTCATTTACAATTTCGCCAGGAAGACCCTCAAGATTCATATTCAATATCATCATATCACCTACATATTATATACATAGAACATATATTTAAATATTGTGTTTATCTTGTTTTCTGCTAGTTTGTGATCTATACTACACAAACAACACATAGTTTATGACGCTCACAACACAAACTAATACTTATTTCCTACACTCCTTTATTCTTCAGAGAATTCTTTTGTTTTATCTTATATGTTAGAATAACGTTTCGCATACTGTCTTGCAGCTTCTTCATCTTTTGGATTGTCCCAGATCTTTTTGAGTGATTCCAACCCTAATTTTCGCCATGCAGCCATTTCGGCATCTTCACATTTTTTGCAATCGCACTCCTGAGCAAGCTCATTCTTACATTTGCATTCAAATTCTTTACAATGCTTCATTTTGTTCCCCTAAACAGATTTTCTACCCTTCCTTTTTTATCTCTTTCCAAAACTTTCTTATTTTTTCTAAAACTTACTTAGACTTTAATTCTTTAATAATCTTCCCATCAAACGCTAAAACCTTTGACCTGCTCTTTCTGGCCAGATAAACTACAGAAACATCAGCATGGCTGAGTTTAATGTTCTGTTTGAAAAACAAATCCAGAATTTCATCTTTTTCCAGCTCAGTGAAATGAAAAAAACGTATTTGCTTGTTGGCCATTAACTCATCAAAAGCTTCCTTTGCAAGTTGTAATCCGCCCTTATAGTTCAACACTGTGAGTGTTTCAAACAGGATTACCTCCGAAAGAAGCATTGTTTCTGAATTATTCTTCTCTGCAAGTTTTAATGCATTCTCATGATTCTCATCCTGCGTAAGATAAAAGGAAACTAAAAAAGAACTATCTAGAACTATCACGCGAAACACCGTATGCTATAAAATCGTGATCTATTTTTTCTTTTTTACCTTTGAATTTCAAATCCCTAGTTTTTGCATTAGCAATCATTGTTTTCCAATCCATTGTTTTATTTAATTCGCGTAGGCGATGGAGCAGGTCATTGATTATCTCAGTATAACTAGCACTTTTCATTTTTTTAAGCATTGTTAGCTCATCATAAACTTCGTCAGAGAGATTCACTAAATGGCTCATGATATTAATATATACATATATGTTTATATATCTTTTGTATTTATAACCCAACTCAAAACCCTTTTTAACAATATAGTCTAAGTATTCATATGCAACTAAAATATCTCTTTGTGGTGCTTATAACACTAGTTCTATTCGCTGGCTGTACTCAAGAAACATCTGATCAAGAAAAAAATACCTCAGAAGAAACTAATAAAACTGTAGAAGACAGTACAGGCAATGCTGGGGATATTGTAACAACTGATGATAAAACTGATGAAGAAGATTCAGAACTAGGGGACACCGAAGAGGATGAAACTAATGAACCTGAACTTCTAGATTGCATTACTGATTGTTGTAATGACTCAACTCATGTAAAAAAAGACTGCATTGAAGGCAAAATCTGCGAAAATAACGTATGTAAATCTAAAACCCCAATAGATACCCTAAGTAATGAATTAATTGAACAATGGGGTGTTGATTGCAAGGATAAAGGAACAGAAGAAGCAATTGCAAATTGTATTTTAGAGTGGCAGGAAAGTAATTTCTACTGGTGTTATACCCATCCTGAAACAACCTCAATTCCTGAGGCATTTGAAACAGGTTATGCAGATTGTGTAGTTGATATGCAATTCAACCAAATGGAACTAGGTTCTTTTCCTGTATCTAAAATAGTGGAATTAAAGATCAGAAATGAAAAGATTTTTGGAGCATGTTATACTTATTCTGTAACCTATTGTGCAGTTGCAAGATGGAATGGGTTAGAATGCAGGGTAATTTCTGCTGGAGACCCAAACATGGAATCTAATGAAGATATGGGAAACGGATATTGCGGATTAGCCTCAAAAGAATACATAGAAAATTTAGGGCTTAATTGCGGGGAATGGAAGGACAAAGGATGGAAAATGCAGGCATGGCATTACTGGGCAGAAGTTTTAATCAACGGAGAATGGAAGAGAATGGAAACCTCTATAGGAGAGTATATGGGAGATACTCAAAAATATATTATAGATGCAGGTATGGAGTATAAGATACTGGACTGGTAAACTATTCCAAAACTTTTTTATTTTTTAGATAACTCTTTTAGAATCAACTATTCAACAATTCTTTAATCTCCTCAAAAGTATAATCTTCTGTTTCTGATTCAGTGATTATTAAACAAGAATTCTCGGATTTATGGCAGATCATTTCAAATGGATGAGAGCCATCCAATGCACTTAATGAGCATTCATAAGATTTTATTTCTTCATCTTCCTGTGCAGTGCAGCTGCATCCCCAAATAACATAATCTCCATAACCTTGTTCTTTTGAGATTTGTTTTCCTCTTTTCAAACAGCCATGTTCAACGCTGTTCTTATTTATCTGGGACCATTGATCAGTTCCAGTATAAGTAACTTCTTCGGGGGGTAGAATACGTTTATAATCTCTTCAAATACTCCAAAGTAATATAATACAAATAGAAGAATTCCCAGCACAAGCCCGAGGAAAAGAATATTTTTCATAGTAAAAATAGATCATATTTGGAATTTATAAACTTATTTGATTTAAAAAAAAAGAAATATAAAA